>JAFSGO010000092.1 GCA_017440765.1 Clostridia bacterium | reverse complement strand
AGCGCCTGCGGTTTTCCGTCGTTCGGATCCACGATCACGACCCGCTCGCCCGACAGCACGTACAAATACCGTCCGTCGGTCTTCACAATATCCGCCTCGTCCACACCCGCCACCTGCAGGTTGGTTTCGGAATGTTCGTCGGACGACGTTCCCTTTAACGCGGTTGCCTGCGTTGCAGCGGTCGGCCGTGTGGCACCGGGCTTTCCCGTGTTTTGGTTTGCCGTGCCGGTGCTCGTATCCTCGGCGTATTCATAATAAATCTCGCCGTCATCCGTCGTAGTAAAATAGATCTCTTGCGCTTTCACCGCCTCAAAGACGGCATCGTACGACTCCACTGTCGGCTTGCCGAAACGCGGCAACGTTCCCAGACAGACGGATAGGATCAACGCCCCGCACAGTGTGCCGAACGCGACGGCGGATTGCCGCCGCTGCTGTTTTTTTCGATAGGCGTCACGGCGTTCTAATACGTCACGCGTGCGTTCTTCACAAGTCCTCATACTCGACTCCTTCTCTCTGAATCACGGCTCGCAACGCCTGCTTGCCGCGGTACAGCAAATTCGTTACCTGCCGACTGCTTTTACGCAGCACCTTGGCCGCTTCGTGGCAGGAGAGTTGTTCAAAATAGGTAAGGTACAACACTTCGCGGTACAACGGTGAGATCTGTCCGAGCGCGCGATACACCGCCGAGCGCTCTTCTTTTTGCAGAACACGTTGATACACATCCGCCGCCTGTCGGTCGGGCAGCCACTCCTCAAGCGACACCTCGCACCGTTTTTTGCGCAAATACTGCAACGCCTCGTTCCGCCCGATCGCGTATAGATAGGTCTTGAACAGGGCCTCGCCGCGCAGACGCGGTCGGCGCACGATGAGCTTTAAGAACGTTTCGGACAACAGATCCTCCGCCGTCATCTCATCGTGAACGTAACTGTTGATATACCGTAAAAGGCGATCTCCGTATTCGTCAATGATGACGGCAAGCCCGCCCTCGTCGCCGTTTAAGAATCGCTCGTACGCGATCGATCCGCGATCTTCGGTTGTGTTCATACGCTCACCCCGCTTTGTAGCTACACCTATTAGATGCGATACGCTTCAAAATATCTCACCTTATTTTACCACATTTTTCGACAAGAGGGAAATACCTCTTGAAAAATGAGGAAAAATTTGATATGCTAATGGAGAATGGAAAAGTAGGTGTTGGTATGAAAAAGGGGTTTGACAACGCACTGTATATGGAGCGGCAGAAAGCGCATATTGCGGAGCGCATTTCCCGCTTCAACGGCAAACTGTATCTGGAATTCGGCGGCAAGCTGTTTGACGACTATCACGCCGCGCGGGTGTTACCGGGCTTCGAACCCGACGCCAAAATTCGTTTATTGTGCGAAATGGGCGATCAGGTCGAGGTCATTTTCTGTATCAGTGCCGGTAATATCGAGAAAACGAAAGTGCGTGCAGACCTCGGCATCAGCTACGAGATGGACTTGCTCCGTCAGATCGACATTCTCACAAAACTCGGCATCGCCGTCAACAGCGTGGTCATCACGCAGTATACGGGGCAAGCCGCGGCGGATTCCTTTGCCAACAAGCTGAAAGCCCGCGGCGTCACGTATTACATCCACCGTCCCATCGCGGGCTACCCGTCGGACGTGGATCACATCGTCAGCGACGAGGGCTACGGTGCCAACCCCTATATCGTCACCACCAAACCCCTGGTGGTCGTCACCGCACCGGGTCCCGGCAGCGGCAAACTCGCCACTTGTCTTTCGCAGGTATATCACGAACACCGCCGCGGTATCGTTGCGGGCTACGGCAAGTACGAAACGTTCCCCGTATGGAATCTCCCCTTAAAGCATCCGGTCAACCTGGCATACGAAGCGGCAACCGCCGACTTGCAGGACGTCAACATGATCGACCCGTTCCACCTGGAGGCATACGGTGTCACCACCGTCAACTATAACCGCGACGTGGAGGCGTTCCCCATCGTGCGCACCATCTTAACGCGCATCACCGGTAACGATAAATTCTATTGCAGCCCCACGGATATGGGTGTCAACATGGCGGGCTACGCCATCGTGGACGACGAAGCGTGTCAGGACGCCAGCCGTCAGGAGATCATCCGTCGGTATTACAAGGCGCTGTGCGACGTCCGTCAGGGCCGCGAACGCGCTGAGACGGCAGAAAAGATCAAAGTCATCATGCAGGCGTTAAACCTGCGTCCCGAGGAACGCCCTGTCGTCACCCCCGCCCTTACAAAGCAAGCGGCGTGCGCGGGTGCCCCCGCCGCGGCGATCCAGCTGCCGGACGGCCGCATCATCACGGGCAAAGCCACACGGCTGATGAGCGCGTGCAGCGGCGCGGTGCTCAACGCCATCAAAGTCATGGCAGATATCCCGAAACAAGTGCTCTTAATGAGCCCACAGGTGCTTGAGCCGGTCACCAAACTCAAAACGGAATTGCTCAAGAGCAGCTCCAGCGTTCTCAAAGCAGACGACGTGCTGACCGCACTTTATATCTGTGCGGCGTCGGATGAAACGGCGGCACTTGCGGTCTCCAAGCTTCCGCTGCTGCGCGGCTGTGACCTGCACTCCACGCAACTGCTCCATTCGGGTGACGAATCCACCTTACGCAAAATGGGGCTCAACATCACGTGTGAACCGAATTTCCCCGATAAAAATTTGTTTTTCGGTTGAGGTAATCTATGAAACACTATGACTACCTGATCGTCGGCAGCGGTCTGTTCGGCTCGGTATTTGCCCATGAAGCGGCAAAAGCGGGCAAGACCTGCTTAGTGCTGGAAAAGCGCGATCACACCGGCGGCAACGTTCACTGTGAAACGGTGGAGGACATCGTCGTGCATCAGTACGGCGCCCACATTTTCCACACCAACAACAAGCAAGTGTGGGATTACGTGAACGAACTCGCCGAGTTCAATCGTTACACCAACTCACCGCTTGCCAATTATAAGGGTGAGCTCTACAATATGCCGTTCAACATGAACACGTTCCACGCGATGTGGGGCGTGCGCACGCCTGCCGAGGCACAAGCGATGATCGACAAACAGCGTGCGGAGATCGTCGGCGAGCCAAGGAATTTAGAGGAGCAGGCGATCCGCTTAGTCGGCAGAGATATTTACGAAAAACTCGTCAAGGGCTACACCGAAAAGCAGTGGGGGCGCGATTGCACCGAACTGCCGGCGTTCATCATTAAACGCCTGCCGGTGCGCCTGACGTACGATAACAACTATTTTAACGATCGCTATCAGGGCATCCCGATCGGCGGTTACAACGTCATGATCGACAAACTGCT
>JAFSGO010000091.1 GCA_017440765.1 Clostridia bacterium | reverse complement strand
GCTGTGCACTGAAATGGAACGCGGCGGAGCGCAGTTGGGATTGCCCTTGCCACGGCTCACGCTTTTCCGAAAACGGAAAACTGCGCAACGGCCCCGCAACCGGAGATATAAAAAAGGGATGAGCAGCGCTCATCCCTTTTTAGGTTAGTTTATTCTTTTTCCACGATCTTACGACCCATCAGCACACCCATGACGGAAGCCATCATCAGGCCGCGTGTCCAACCGCTGGAATCGCCGAGGCAGTGCAACCCCTCCACATTGGTGTTGAGATCGGTATCCATGCGCACGCGATTGCTGTAGAATTTCAGTTCCGGCGAATAGAGCAACGTCTCATACGAAGCAAAGCCCGGTACGACGTGATCCACTGCCTGAATAAAATTGATAATGTTGATCATCGCGCGGTACGGCATGGCGGCAGTGATATCGCCTGCCACGGCATCCGGCAGAGTGGGGCGCAGGTTGGATTGTGCTAATTCCTTTTGCCAGGTGCGCTTACCGTCCAGAATATCGCCGAAGCGCTGTACCAAAATGTGTCCCGCGCCCAACATGTTGGTAAGTTCACCGACTTTTTGCGCGTATTCGATCGGCTGGTTAAACGGCTGATTGAAGTTGTGCGAGCATAAGATGGCGAGGTTGGTGTTGTTGGATTTAAGTTCTTTGTAAGAGTGTCCGTTGACGACGGCAAGGTCGTTGTCATAATTTTCTTGGCTGACAAATCCGCCGGGGTTCTGGCAGAAGGTGCGCACCTTGTTCTTGAACGGGCGGGGATAACCGATGAGCTTGGATTCGTACAACGTCTCGTTGACCGTCTCCATGATCTCATTGCGTACTTCCACACGCACGCCGATATCAACGGTACCGGGTTGGTGCGCAATGTTATGCTCTGCACAGATTTTTTCCAACCAATCGGCGCCGCGTCGACCGGTTGCAATGACGGTGCGATTGGCTTCAACGGTCAGGTCGGCTTTTCCGTCACTGATGCACACACCGCGGCAGACGTTGCCGTCGAGCAACAGATTGGTGCACTCGTAACCAAACAGAATTTCCACGCCGTTATTTTGCAGATATTGTTCGATTGCGAGATAAATTCCTTGTGCTTTTTCCGTTCCCATGTGGCGAATGGGGCAGTCCACCAATTTCAGCCCCGCTTGGATCGCACGCGTGCGGATCTCTTTTACCTTTTCGCTGTTGCCGAGTCCCTCAACGTGGGTATCGGCGCCGAACTCTAAATAGATCTTATCCGCGTAATCGATCAGATCTTGTGCCACGTCCTCACCGATGAGAGAGGGCAGATCCCCGCCGACCTCATAGCTCAACGATAATTTGCCGTCCGAAAACGCGCCTGCGCCGGAAAAACCGGTGGTGATATGGCAGTAGGGCTTGCAGTTGACGCAATGCCCAACCTTGGCTTTGGGGCAACGACGGTTTTCTACCGCTTGTCCTTTTTCCACGATCATGATTTTTTGTTTGCTGCCGCGGCGGAGCATCTCCAACGCGGTAAAGATACCGGCAGGGCCGGCACCGACGATCACGACATCTCGTTTCATTTTGTAACCTCCTTGTAATGGAGTTTCCCAAAACAAAAGTATAGCAAGAATCGCTGATTGTTGTCAACTGTAATTTTTGTAAGTATCCCTTGCGTAATGCGAATGGTATATGGTATACTGACTCTGTATGAGAGGATGGTGACAGCGTAATGGATATTCATGTGGGCGATATGCTTACTATGAAAAAAGCACACCCTTGCGGTGGTACGACTTTTTCGGTCTTGCGTGTCGGTATGGACTTTCGTTTACGCTGTGAGACCTGCGGCCACGAGATGATGATTCCTCGTCTGAAGGCCGAAAAGAACGTCCGCAAAATTGAGCGGCAAGAGTAGCGGTGCACAGCAACGCCATAAGAGAAAGGATGGAAAGCTGTGTTAGACCGATTAAAAGACGTCGAAAAGCGTTATGAGGAAATGATGGCGCGGTTGTGTGATCCCGCGGTGGCATCGCAAGCGGATGTGTACCGCGATTTAATGCGCGAGAGCAAGCAACTTGAGCCCATCGTGGAAGCGTACCGCGTTTATCGACGCGCCCGTGAAAGTGAGCAGGAAGCGAAAACGCTGCTCGAAACGCCGGGCCTTGACCGCGAACTGCGCGAGCTTGCAGAGGAAGAATTGCAGGAAAGCCGCCGCACGGCAGAGCGCTTGTCGGAAGAACTCAAAATTTTATTGTTACCGCGTGATCCGAACGATGATCGCAATGTGATCGTTGAGATCCGCGCAGGTGCAGGCGGAGAAGAATCTGCGCTGTTTGCCAACAGCTTGTACCGAATGTACACGCTGTATGCCACCGCCAACGGGTATCAGACCGAGCCAGTGGGGGCGAACGAAACCGAACTTGGCGGGTATAAGGAGATCAGCTTTATGGTCACCGGTCACGGTGCCTACAGCCGTTTAAAATTTGAAAGCGGTGTTCACCGTGTTCAGCGTGTGCCCGAAACCGAGGCAGGCGGTCGTATCCACACCTCCACCGTGACCGTGGCAGTGTTACCGGAAGCGGAGGAAGTGGAACTCGAGATCAATCCTGCCGATTTGCAGATCGACACCTATCGTTCCAGCGGTGCAGGCGGTCAGCACATTAACAAGACAGAATCCGCCATCCGTATCACGCATATCCCGACCGGTACGGTCGTAGAATGTCAGGACGAGCGGAGTCAGTATAAAAACAAGGATAAGGCGATGCGGGTACTGCGCGCACGATTGTTTGAGCAAAAGCAGGCAGAACAGCAATCCGCGATTGCCGCTGACCGCCGTTCGCAGGTGGGAACGGGTGACCGCAGTGAGCGTATCCGCACCTATAATTTTCCACAAGGACGTGTGACCGATCATCGGATCGGGTTGACGTTGTATAAATTAGACGCGGTGATGGACGGTGCGTTGGATGAACTCATTGACGCACTGATCACAGCCGACCGCGCCGAGAAGTTGCAAAAAGGATAATGACGTATGCAAACTTTGCATTTAACGGATCGGGAAACGGACCTTCAGCTTGCCGCAGATTTGCTAAAACGCGGTGAGTTGGTCGCGATCCCGACCGAAACCGTATATGGCTTGGCGGCCGACGCGCTAAACGGTGCGGCAGTGGCGAACATCTTCAAAGCCAAGGGTCGCCCTGCGGACAACCCGCTGATCGTGCACATCGCACACCGTGAACAGTTACAAGATCTGGTTGCCGATGTTCCGTCGGTAGCGATGGATTTGAGCCGTGCGTTTTGGCCGGGACCGCTAACGATGATCTTCAAAAAAGCTTCCTCTATTCCAAACGAAGTGAGCGCGGGGTTAGATACCGTGGCGGTCAGAATGCCGTCACACCCGATCGCCAGACGGATCATTGAATTGTCCTGCCCTCTGGCGGCGCCCTCTGCTAACCGCTCGGGTATTCCCAGCCCGACCGAGGCGGCGCGTGTTGCCGAAGACATGGACGGCCGTATCGCTGCCGTGGTGGACGGTGGCCCTTGCGAGGTTGGTGTGGAATCCACCGTTGTGGACGTTACCGGGGAACGCGTACGCGTGTTGCGCCCCGGTGCTGTCACGGTGGAAATGCTCGCTCAGGTGGTGGGTGAGGTCGAGGTGGACGACGCCGTTACGCACGAGGTGCAGGCGGGACAAACGGTATCGTCCCCCGGCATGAAATATAAGCATTACGCGCCGAATGCGCGCGTGGTACTGGTAAAAGGAACACCTACCGCCTATACCGCCTATGTTAACGAACATGCCGCGGACGGTGTGATGGCACTGTGCTTTGACGGCGAAGAAAGCAATTTGAATGTACCGTTCTTGACCTATGGCAAGCGCGCGGATCACGCGGCGCAGGCAAAGCAACTCTTTGAAGCATTGCGTCTGTTAGATGAGCGGCACGCATCCGTTGCGTATACCGCGTGCCCGTCACCTGACGGCATCGGGCTTGCGGTGTATAATCGCTTGTTGCGTGCAGCCGGATTTGAGGTGATCGAGCTTGACTAAAGTTTTTGTCATTGGCTTGACCGGTTCTACCGGTGCCGGCAAAAGTGAGGTCGCGCGGATCATGGCAGAACGGCCGTCTTGGGTGATTATCGATGCAGACGTGATCTCCCGCCGTGTTGTCGAAAAAGGGCAGCCGGCATTAAACGCGCTGACCGAGCATTTTTCGACGGATATTTTGAACGAAGACGGCACCCTCAACCGCAAGCGCCTTGCCGAAAAAGCGTTTTCCTCGCCGGAAGAAACCGCTGCACTTAACGCCATTGTGCATCCCGCGGTGATTCGTGAAATCAAGCGCGAATTAAGCGCGGCGGCGCGGTACGGCAAAGCGGTTGCCGTGATCGATGCGCCGCTGTTGTTGCAGGCGGGCGTGGATGCTATCTGCAACTACACGGTGGCGGTGGTATCTACACCGACGCTTCGCAAAGCGCGCATCATGGCGCGTGACGGCCTAACGACGGAGGAAGCCGACCGCCGCATGCGCGCCCAGCCCTCCGACGAGTATTATGAAGAACGCGTTAGCTCCGTGCTATACAATCTCGGTGACCGCGAAAGTCTGCGCGAGGCGGCGGAGCGTTTATGCGAGAAAGTCGAGGGCATGGCTGTATGAAACGAAAAAGCGTTAAAATAGCCGTGATCGCTCTGGCGGCTGTTGCGGTACTTGCTTTGGGCGGAGTATTGTTGCACTATGCGTATGAGGCGTATCTGAAAGCCGCTTATCCCCTGAAATATGAATCGATCATCACGACGTATGCCGACGAGTATGACCTGCCGCCGTCACTGATCTATGCGGTGATTCATACCGAAAGCCATTTTCGCGAGGATGCGGTGTCCGGCGCGGGTGCCAAAGGGCTTATGCAGTTGATGGATCCAACCTATGAGTGGATCCAAACGAAATTTCCCGGGGAGCCCGAACCGCTCGATCGCATTTTCGAGCCGGAGGTAAACATTCGTTGCGGTGCCAAAGTACTGGACGTGTTGCACGAACTGTTTACCCATTCCGAAACGGCGATCGCGGCGTACAACGCCGGTAACGGCACGGTATCAAAATGGCTCAAAGATCCGGCATATTCCGCAGATGGTGAAACACTGACGCATATTCCGTTTGAGGAAACCGCAAACTATGTCAAACGTGTGTTAAGCGCAAAAGAACGCTACCAAACGCTTTACGGCATTGAATAGGAGGAATTGTATTATGGCAGAAAAAACCGCGGCAGAACTGCTGCGCGAAGAGTTATGCTATCAACCGAAGAACGCGTTTCGCGTGCTCGGTGAAGACGAACTGGGGAAAGCGGACGCATATTGCAACGACTACAAGACGTTTTTAGACCGCGCGAAGACCGAGCGCGAAGCGGTCAGCGAGGCGATCAAACTTGCAAAGGCACAAGGGTTTGTCCCGTTCGATCACACCAAACCGCTTAAAGCGGGGGATAAGGTGTACGTGGATAACCGCGGCAAGGCACTGTTACTCGCTGTTATCGGCACCCGCCCGATTGAGGAGGGTGTGTCGATTGCCGCGGCGCACGTGGATTCTCCGCGACTGGATTTAAAGCCCAACCCGCTGTACGAGGATCACGCGCTCGCGTATCTGGATACCCACTATTACGGCGGTATCAAAAAGTATCAGTGGATGACTATTCCGCTGGCATTGCACGGTGTCGTGGTGCGCAGAGACGGCTCGCGCGTGATGGTGTGTATCGGCGAATCGGCAGACGATCCCGTTTTGTGCATCACCGATCTGTTACCGCATCTCGGTGCCAATCAAATGAAAAAGACCGCTGCAGAATTTATCGGCGGCGAGGACATGAACATCCTCATCGGCTCTCGCCCTCTTCCCGATGACGAGGGTGCAGACGCTGTCAAACTCAATATTTTAAAACTGCTTAACGAAAAATACGGTATCACGGAAACGGATTTCCTGTCTGCTGAATTGGAAGCGGTTCCCGCCTATCAAGCGCGCGACGTGGGCCTCGATCGCAGTATGATCGGTGCCTACGGTCACGATGACCGCGTGTGCGCGTATACCGCTCTCACCGCGACTTTTGCCCTGGAAAATCCCGCCTATACCGCCGTCACCATTTTGGCGGATAAAGAGGAAACCGGCTCGGAGGGCAACACTGGTATGCAATCCGCATATCTGCGTTATTTCATCGAGGATATTGCCGAGGCGCTCGGCACCAACGCGCGCCACGTGTTCCGCAGTTCGCTGTGCTTGTCTGCTGACGTCAACGTTGCGTACGATCCGCTGTATCCCGACACGGTAGAAGCGCGCAACTGCGCCGCGCTCAACCAAGGTGTGGTACTCACCAAATACACCGGCGCCAGAGGGAAAGGCGATACGAACGATGCTTCCGCAGAACTCATGGGCTTCTTCCGTCGCATCATGGACAACGCAGACGTGGTGTGGCAGATCGGTGAACTCGGCAAAGTGGATCTCGGCGGCGGCGGCACGGTTGCCAAATATATCGCCGATTTGGACGTCAACACCGTTGACCTCGGCGTTCCGGTACTGTCGATGCATGCGCCGTTCGAGGTGGTATCCAAACAAGACGTGTATATGACCTACAAAGCGTTTTGCGCGTTGCTTTCGCGTGACGAAAAGCTCTGAACCCAAACAAGCATGACCTCATAGGATGACCTATGAGGTCATTTTTGTTGGGGGTGTTAGGATGAGGCGGCACCGTCGAAACAGCATGAGGGGTCTCGCTTTGATTACAGCGGCGGTATTGATGATCGGCGCGGTCGTTGCCGTGGATAACCGTTTGCGTCCGCTTGTGCAAAGCTACGGCTACATGGCGGCACGGCGCGCCGCCATGCTGGCGGTACACACGGGTGTGGAAAAGGTCCTTGCCGATGGCGCGCTTGGCTATACGGATCTGGTCACCACCACGCGGGACAGCGAGGGCCGCGTGCTGTCTGCCGAAGCAAACGTAAATGCGATCAATCGATTAAAAGCAGCCGCCACCAACGCGGTTATGGCGGAATTGTCCTCCCGCGAGGTGCAGACCGCGAGGATTCCCTTGGGTAGTTTGATCGGCGGCAGCTTCTTTACCGGTCGCGGTCCGTTTTTGTCGGTGGGGATCCACAGCAGCGGGGTGGTAA
Source organism: Clostridia bacterium (assembly GCA_017440765.1). Lineage (GTDB taxonomy): Bacteria > Bacillota > Clostridia > Oscillospirales > Acutalibacteraceae > RGIG3009. The sequence goes on along the minus strand of JAFSGO010000091.1, from coordinate 1,003 downwards.
TTTCCAACTTGAGCAGTGAGTTTGGGGATGCGGGCATCAATCAGACGAATCACCGTGTTTCATTGGAGATGACGGTGATGATGACCGCCGCCCTGCCGATGGAGCGGGTGAGCATTGAACTGGAGACTGCGTTTTTGGTGTGTGAGACCGTCTTGGTCGGCAATGTACCGCAGACCGTCCTGCAACTCGATTTTGGGGAGACCATGAGCAATATTTTCGGTTCAAATGATTGAAAAAGATAAAGGGATTTGGTATACTATAACGTAAAGGATGTGGCGGTATGGAGTTTGAAAGCGCACGCGCGCGAATTGAAGAACTGCGCAAGACTATCGACTATCACAGCCGGCTGTATTACGACAACGATTCGCCGGAAATCGAAGACGATGAATTTGATAAACTGACGCAGGAATTGCGTCGGTTAGAGGAAGCGTACCCACAACTCATTACGGCGGATTCGTACACCCAGCGTGTACATGGCGAGGTCTCTCGTCTGTTCACATCGGTACAGCACGAAGTGCCGCTCGGCAGTTTGCAGGACGTGTTTTCGCTTGACGAAGTGCGTGATTTCGATAAACGCGTGCGGGAGGAGATCGCCCATCCCGTGTACGTGGTCGAGCCGAAGATCGACGGCTTATCCGTGTCACTGGAATACCGCGACGGCGTGTTTTACCGCGGTGCCACCCGCGGCGACGGACAGACGGGGGAGGACGTATCCGCCAATCTGCGCACCATCGCTTCTATTCCGTCTAAGCTGAACAACGCGCCGTCACGCGTGATCGTGCGCGGTGAGGTGTATATGCCGCGTGAACAATTTGCTTATCTCACCGGCTTGCAGGAGCAAAACGGTGAAAAACCGTTCAAAAACCCGCGCAATGCCGCTGCGGGATCTCTCAGGCAAAAAGACCCCGCCGTCACCAAAACGCGTGGGTTGGATTTGTTTGTGTTTAACCTTCAACTCCTTGAAGGGGAGAGCGTGACCGCTCACGCCGCCTCGCTTGAGTAT
>JAFSGO010000090.1 GCA_017440765.1 Clostridia bacterium | reverse complement strand
CAAAGAAACGGTGGATTTCGTCGATAACTACGATAACACCATGAAAGAGCCGTCGCTGTTACCCGTGACGTTCCCGTCCATCCTCGTTAACAATAACCTCGGTATCGCGGTCGGCATGGCGAGCAATATCTGCTCGTTTAATTTGAGTGAAGTGTGCGAAACTGCCATCGCGCTCATGAAAGATTCCGAGCACGATATTCTTTCCACTCTGCAAGCGCCGGATTTCCCGAGCGGCGGGCAACTCATTTATAATCGCGACGAACTTGAGAAGATCTATAACACCGGCCGCGGCAGTGTGCGCGTGCGCGCGGTGTATAACTACGATAAGTCCAACAACTGCATCGACGTGACGCAAATTCCCTATTCCACCACGGTGGAAGCGATCGTCGCTAAGGTGACCGAACTCGTCAAAGCGGGCAAGGTGCGTGAGATCAACGATATCCGCAACGAAACCGATTTGAACGGTCTGAAGATCACCATCGACCTAAAACGCGGTACCGATCCCGACAAAGTCATGGCAAAACTCTACGCCGCCACCCCGCTGGAGGATTCGTTCGGTTGTAACTTCAACGTCCTCATCGCGGGTGTGCCGCAGGTACTCGGCGTGCGTGCGCTCTTAGAGGAATGGACGGCGTTCCGTATTGAATGTGTGCGCCGCCGCGTGGTGTACGACCTCAATAAAGCGAAGGAAAAACTGCATCTGTTGCGCGGTCTGCAAAAGATCTTGTTAGACATCGACAAGGCGATCCGCATCGTGCGCGATACGGACGAAGAGGCGGAGGTCGTGCCGAACTTAATGATCGGCTTCGGCATTGATGAGATCCAGGCGGAATACGTTGCCGAGATCAAACTGCGCCACTTAAACCGTGAATATATCTTAAAACGGTTGGATGAAGTCGAGCGTCTGGAAGCGGAGGTCGAGGATCTCGAAGCGATCTTAAACAGCCGCAGCCGTGTGAAGACCATCATCATCGAGGAACTGCGCGCCGTCGCCAAAAAATACGGTCAACCGCGCAAAACGACGCTGATTTATGCCAGCGATCTCAAGGAAGAAAAGGAAGCGGCGGAGGAACTTATCCCCGATTATCCGTGTACCTTGTTCTTTACCAAAGGCGGGTATTTCAAAAAGATCACACCGCAGTCGCTGCGCATGAGCGGTGAGCATCGTCTGAAAGAGGGCGACCATATCGCCCAAACGGTGGAGACCACCAACCGCATGGATCTCTTATTCTTCAGCGATGCGGGCACGGTGTACAAGTCCAAGGCCGCCGATTTCGGTGATACCAAGGCAAGCGCCATGGGCGATTTCGTGGGTGCCAAGCTCGGCTTTGACGACGGTGAAAACGCCATTCGCATGGTCGTTACCGAAAAATACACCGGCTATATGCTGTTCTTCTTTGAAAACGGCAAGGTCGCGAAAGTGGATATGGCTTCTTACGCCACCAAAACCAATCGCCGCAAGCTGATCGGCGCGTATTCGGTCAAATCCCCGCTGGTCGCGATGTTCCACATCGAAGAAGACCGCGAATTTATGTTGATCTCTACGTCGGGCAGACGGCTTGTCGTGCATACCGGTGCCATTGCCCCCAAAACCACCCGCGATACGCAGGGTGTGCAGGCGATGACGCTCAAAGGGCAACACCGTTTGAACGAGGTCGTGCCGTTTGAGGATTCCATGTCGGTGAAAGCCGCGCGCTACCGCACGAAATCCCTGCCCGCCGCAGGCGCCACACCGCTTGCCGAAGACGTCGGTGAGCAACTGACTTTGCTGTAAAAAAATCGTTGCCGAACGGAAGACCCGCTCGGCAACGAGGCACAAACACGGCAAACGCAAGTGAAACGTGTGTCTGCGCCGAGGTTAGATTGCCCCATGCGCTGAAAAATTATACTTGCGTTTTATAAAACAATGTGTTATCATAATAAATACATTCTAGTTTTCGCTTAATTTAGGAGGAATTCTCATGACAGTTTGGGAATATATCATCGGCGCGCTCATCATCGTTTTTGCGCTGATTATCATTGCGGTCGTTCTGTTGCAGGAAGGCCGTCAGGCAAATTTGGGTGCCATTTCGGGTGCCGCGGAAAACTTTATGGATAAGGGCAGAGCCCGCACGCTGGATGCGTTCTTGTCCAAATGGACCAAGGTCCTCGCCATTCTCTTTTTCGTGCTGGTCTTGCTCGGCATGATCGTCACCAAATTCTTGGGCGCATAAGTTCCAAAATCAAACCAAGCGCGTTGCCAAATGGCAACGCGCTTTTTTATGCCTCCCTCCAAGAGGGAGGGGGACCGCCGTCAGGCGGTGGAGGGAGAGAAACCAAGCATATTTTCACCCTCGTCCACATAAACTCGAACAGGAGGTGGACAACGTGGGTGTTCAAATTTTACTGTGGTGTATCGCAATAGGCGGCGGAATTGCTCTCTTGATCGGCGCTTTCAAAACGGGCCGCCCCGTTCGAACGCTTCTCGGCAGCGCTCTGCAAGGCGCCTCGGCACTGGCGGCGGTCAACGTGACGGGAATGTTCACGGGCGTCTCGCTCGGGTTAAACGCGCTTTCGGGAATCGCGTGTGCCGCACTCGGCGTACCGGGTGTCATCACCTTGTTACTTCTTAAACTGATTTTCGGAATCTGATTGCAATATCGGT
>JAFSGO010000089.1 GCA_017440765.1 Clostridia bacterium | reverse complement strand
TACCGCGCGGTGTTGGCGCTTTTCTTGCTTGGGGCTTATCTCGCGGTTACCCGTGAGGGGTTTGGGATTGGTGCCGTGCGGAGGGAATTACCGTTGTTGTTGCTTTCGGGTGCGGCGATGGGTGTTAACTGGATCTTGCTGTTTGAAGCGTATCGGTATACCACCGTGTCGGTGGCGACGCTCAGCTATTATTTTGCCCCTGTCATCGTGATGGCATTAAGTCCTTTTTTGTTCCGTGAACGGTTGACCGTAAAGCGCGCGATCTGCTTTGTGCTGTCAACGGTCGGGTTGGTGCTGGTGATCGGTGTGACCGAACTGGGGACGGCGCATTTAACGGGAATCTTGTTTGGGTTAGGTGCGGCGGTCTTGTATGCAACGGTGATCTTACTGAACAAAGCCATTAAAAGTGTGGCGGGTATGAAACGCACCTTTTGGCAATTTATCGCGGCAACCGTTGTTCTTGTTCCGTATGTGTTGTGTACGGGTGGCTTTACCATTGGCAGCTTGGACGGCGGCGGGTGGGTCGCCTTATTGATCGTGGGACTCGTTCACACGGGGGTGACGTATTGCCTGTATTTTTCATCCCTCAAAGATCTGCCCGGTCATAAGATCGCCTTACTTAGTTATATTGATCCGCTGACGGCGGTGGTACTGTCGCTTGCGGTCCTTCGTGAATCGGTTTCGCCGTGGCAGCTGGTTGGCGGCGGAATGATCCTGTTGTTTACGCTAATCAGTGAAATAGAAATTAAAAATCCTCAAAGGTAAAAACCTTTGAGGATTTTTCTTTGTGTTATACCGTAAAATCGAGGCAAGCGCGGGTGGCGGTAAAGGGGCGAACGTACGTGTCGGCAACCGCGACGTGATCGGGGTGAACGGCATAACCTTTCAGCGCCGCTTCGCTTTCAAAGGACGAATCCAGCATCACATCGACGTTGGAGCTGTCCAGCTTGTTGGTATAGACCTTGATTTCAAGCAGCCCCGGAATCTTACCGGCGAGCGATTCGAGATGAGTTTTGATGTCGGCTTTGACGGCGGAAAGCTCCGTCTCCGGCATCTCTTTGAGTTTCCACAAAATGACGTGTTTGACCATGGTGATTATCTCCTTTACAGTAAATGCATGATCCATTCGGTGATGAGAACGACGCCGCAACAGGACACGGCGACCGTGAATAAATTTGCGCCGAGCCATGCCACAACGATGCCGACAACGAGTGCCAGCGCACCGGCAAGGGGATACCCGGTGGCTTGCACGATGGCGGGGAAGGTCATGATGCTTAACGTGACGTAGGGGACGTAATACAAAAACGAACGGATAAACCGATTGCGGATCGGCTTTTTAATGAGGGTCATGGGCAGGACGCGCACCGCATAGGTGACGATAGCCATGACGGCGATATAGACCCAATTCACGGTGCATCCACCTCCTCCTTGCGCGGAAAGAGCAGCGCCGCCGCAGAGGACAGTACAACCGTGAGCAGGATGATGCGCATACCGTCCGACAGATCGCAGATGAGCGGCAGATGCCGTGAAGCATAACTGATCGCAAAACAGAGGGCGATCAATGCGGCGACCACCTTGTTTTGGCGAGCGGGCGGGATAAAGACCGCTAAAAACATGCCGTACAGGGCAACGCTTAAAGCGCTGGTGAGCCACAGCGGCAAAATGGTACCCACAACGGTGCCGAGCGCCGTGCCGAGCGCCCAACCGGGGACGGCGGGTATAAAGGCACCGTACGAATAATACGGATTTAAAGTGCCGGGACGGGCAATGGTGATACCGAACAGTTCGTCGGTGAGGTGAAAGGCGATCAGAAAGCGATGCCAAAACGGCATTTCGGGATCGATACGCTGACTCATGGCACAGCTCATCAGCAGATAGCGCGCATTGATGATCAGCGTGACTAACGCGATTTCCAGCATGGTGGTACCTGCCGCCATGAGGGAAAAGACCGCGTATTCTCCCGTTGAGGTGGTGCACAGCCAACTGGCTATGAAGCCCTGAAACCACGAGAGCCCTGCGTCTTTGACGGCGACGCCCAGTGAAAAAGCAACGGCGAAATAGCCGAGCCCGATCGGGATACCGTCGCGAAAGCCCATCTTGAACGCTCTTTGATTATTTGGATTTTGGAATGAGTAGTTGCTGTTGTTCATAATGATCCCTGCAATTTTTTGAAATCAAGGAGTAGTATAGCACAGTTTTTCAAAATAGTAAAAGGGTTTAAATAAAAAATTGCATTATTTCGTCGGAGAGTGTATACTGGCTGTTGTCGGAAGGTCGGTGAAACGAACATGAGCAAGAGAAAAGCGTTGCGGTATGCGTTCCCGAAAACATTGCCGATCTTGGCAGGGCTTGGATTCTTGGGAATGTCGTACGGTATGTATATGACGTCGGCGGGTTTCCCGTTTTGGATGCCGCTCTTGATCAGTGTCGTGGTGTTCGGCGGCACGGTGTGTTACATGGTATTGGTGCAGATGGTATTTTGATTCCGCAAAAAATTTGCAAGATGGCTGTAGTTTTTCTTGCATTTTGGTTAAAAATAGAGTATAGTAAATAACGGTTAAAAAATTAACAAGAGGGAAGAGGCATTCGTATGGAAAAGGAAAGAAGAGTTGGTACGGTATCGCGCGGTATTCGTTGTCCCATCATCCGTGAGGGCGACGATCTGGCGGGTATCGTAGCAGACAGCGTGTTGCAGGCGGCCGAAGCAGAGGGCTTTGAGCTGCGTGATCGCGACGTGATTTCCATTACCGAATCCATTGTTGCCCGTGCGCAGGGAAACTACGCGTCGGTGGACGCGATCGCGGCTGACGTGCGCGCGAAACTCGGCGGCGGCACGGTGGGTGTGATTTTCCCGATCTTATCCCGTAACCGTTTTGCGATCTGCCTGCGCGGTATCGCGAAAGGTGCCAAAAAGATCGTGCTGATGCTCAGCTATCCGTCCGATGAGGTCGGTAATGAGTTGATCAGTTTGGATAAGGTGGATGAAGCCGGTATCAATCCGTATTCGGACGTGCTGTCTTTGGAAAAATACCGCGAGTTGTTCGGCGTGAATAAGCATGAGTTCACCGGCGTGGATTACGTTCAGTATTACGGCGATCTCATCCGCGAGTGCGGTGCTGAGGTGGAAATTGTGTTTGCGAACCAAGCGAAGACCATTCTCGACTACACCGACTGCGTACTCAACTGCGATATTCATACCCGCGCGCGTACCAAGCGGATCCTCAAAGCCGCGGGCGCCAAAGTGGTTTGCGGTTTGGACGATATTCTCAATGCCCCTGTCAACGGCAGCGGTTGCAACGAGAAATACGGTCTGCTCGGTTCCAACAAATCGACCGAGGATACGGTGAAACTGTTCCCACGCGAGTGCAAGGAACTTGTGCTGGACGTGCAGGCGCGCATCTTAAAAGCGACCGGCAAGCACGTGGAAGTCATGGTATACGGTGACGGCGCGTTCAAAGATCCGCAGGGTAAGATCTGGGAACTGGCTGACCCCATCGTATCGCCCGCGTTTACCGACGGTTTGATCGGTACGCCGAACGAGCTCAAGCTCAAATATCTGGCGGATAACGATTATAAGGATCTGTCGGGTGAGGCGCTCAAAGAGGCCATCTCCAAGAGCATCAAGGAGAAGGACGGCAACTTGGTGGGTAACATGGCATCGCAGGGAACAACGCCCCGTCAGTTGACCGATCTTATCGGCTCACTGTGCGATCTGACCAGTGGCTCCGGTGACAAGGGTACACCCGTCGTACTGGTGCAGGGCTATTTTGATAACTACACCAACGCGTAAATATAACAAACAAAAAGCCGCGGGCGCCAAAGTGGTTTGCGGTTTGGACGAT
>JAFSGO010000088.1 GCA_017440765.1 Clostridia bacterium | reverse complement strand
CCTTTGAAATTACGGCTATCGGGACTTGCGAAAACGTTGAGCCGTATCGGCTTTGTTGCCGCAGGTGCTGTCGGCGTTGCGGATCTGTTTAACAGCATTGTTATCCAAAACGGGTATTCCCTCCCGATGATTGCTGCCGCCTGTTCCGACATTGGATCATTGATTGGTCACGTACTGCACGCCATCACGTTGGCAATCACGGTAGTTGTCGTAGCGGTTCCGGAGGGACTACCCATGATGATTACGGTCGTGTTATCTTCTAACATGCGCCGTATGCTCAAAGATCAGGTGTTGGTACGTAAACTGGTGGGGATCGAAACCTCCGGCAGTCTGACCATGTTGTTTACCGACAAGACCGGAACTTTGACAGAAGGGAAACCAAAGGTTTCCGTCTTTGTGGATGGCGAGGGAAACCATTATGACACCGTTTCTCTGTTGCGCCATCGAAAGCCCTTATGGCGATACGTACAGCTCTCTTGCCTTTATAATACAGAAAGTCGCCTGTCTGGTGGCGAGGTGCTTGGGGGAAACGCCACCGACCGCGCCCTGCTTCGCTATATTTATGAGCGGCATCCACTGCACACGACCGGAACCGTTAAAAAGCAAATCCCCTTTGACAGTGACAGAAAATGGTCAGCTGTAGAGATAGCCGATGCTGATGGTTCGGCTATTTCACTGTACAAAGGAGCTGCTGATCGTTTATTACCGTCGTGTACACACTTTTTGACGCCCAGCGGAAACATCTGCCCCCTATCCGAAAAAGCAAAAGAAGTCCATTCGCAATTAGCCGCAAAAGCTATGCGCATAATTGTAATCGCTTTCAGCGAATGCCCGCTCGAGGAGCACCCCTCGTGCTTGATTTTAGTCGGTTTTGCAGGGCTGAGGGACGATGTTCGCCCGGAGGTGCGCAAGGCCGTTTTGGCGGTACAAAAGGCCGGCATTCACGTTGTGATGATGACCGGTGATAGCAAGGAAACCGCTTGTTCTATTGCACGTTCAGCCGGTTTGTTTCATACTGCTGCTGACGAATCAAAAGGGATTTTGACAAGCGAAGAGCTATCACAGCTGAGTGACGATGAAATAAAAAAACGCTTATCCTCCCTACTTGTTGTTGCGCGCGCACTTCCCGGTGATAAGAGCCGTCTGATTCGTTTGGCTCAAGAATGCGGACACGTGGTCGGTATGACGGGCGATGGCGTTAACGATGCTCCCGCTTTAAGGAAAGCCGACGTCGGATTTGCCATGGGCAGCGGCACGGAGGTTGCCAAACAGGCGGGCGATATCGTCATCTTGGATAATAACTTTGCATCGATCGCTAAGGCAATTCTGTACGGACGCACTATCTTTAAAAGTATTCGTAAATTTATTATTTTCCAACTGACAATGAATCTGTGTGCGGTAGGAATTTCCATCATCGGACCGTTTATCGGTGTCGATTCTCCGGTAACGGTCATGCAAATGCTGTGGATCAATATCATCATGGATACCTTGGCAGGATTGGCATTTGCCGGCGAACCGCCGCTTGCAGAATACATGGAAGAGCCACCAAAGCGCCGCGACGAACCGATTCTTAACCGTTATATGCTCAATCAGATCCTTTGCACCGGTGTGTTTACCATCGTCTTGTGTGTGGCATTTTTGCGATTGGATTTTTCAAGAATACTGTTCCGTTATAACGTACAGCCCATCTATTGGATGACCGCCTTTTTTGCTCTTTTCATTTTCTGCGGCGTTTTCAACAGTTTTAACGCGCGCACCACGCGGTTAAATCTACTTTCACATTTGCGAAAAAATCCATCCTTTGTTGTCATAATGAGCGCTGTTACCGCCATACAGATCGCACTGATCTATTACGGCGGAAGCTTATTCCGCACAGCGGGACTATCAATACGTGAGTTATTCATCATTTTATCACTATCTGCATTAGTGATTCCCTTTGACATACTGCGCAAAAGTATTATTCGATTGTACCATCGGCACGGCACCGTATGATTACAAACGCCCTATGCGTTCATACTATCAGCGGGGTGAAACGATGAGAAATACTTTCACAAGTCGATCACAAGCTGCCACTTTTTTAAAAGGAAAATGGAAAACGGCTATTCTTGTACAATGCTTGTGTATAGGCGCAGAAATTCTATTGATTGTCACAGAAGGAATTTGCCTTTATTGCTTCCCTGCGATTCCAATATTTCCGATTGGGGTGTTGGTAGATTTGTTACTATTGTCCCCACTCAAAGCCGGGCGCGCGTTGTTGTATGAAACCGTGGTCTCCGATGGCGACAAGGCAAGCACAAAGCTGTTGTTTCGGTTTTTCTCGCATGGCTATACGCGCAGCATCGGATGGCGTTTGGAGTTGTGGCTTCGCCGAATCGGTTGGCATATTTTGTTTTCTGTTCCCTCCGCGCTTTTTTTATTCATCAGCCGAGCGGCTGAGCAAAGGGGTCGGGAGACATTGGCGATGATTGCGTTCATCTTTTCGCTTCTCTTTTTAGTCATTGCTTTTCTCGTTACCGAGATTTTGCTGTTTCGATACATCCCTGCCGTATATTTGCTCTCAAAAGTCGCATCGTCACGACACGCACTTTTGCTGTCCAAGCGCCTATCGAAGGGCTACACCAACAACTGGACGTTGCTCTATTTGGATTACGCCGGTTGGTCATTCTCCTTTTTGCTGCTTTTCCCCTTCTTTTATGTGTCCCCGCTGTTTCATACCGCACGCGCCGCCACCGTCAAGCGCTTATTTTCGGAGATTTCGCCGCAGATTCATCAACAACTCTTGCAACGCGGGAAAAATCATGGTAGAATAAGGAACGAATTTTAAAACATTTTGGAGGCGCCATGATTACCGTATCGGATTTAGGTATCAACTTCAGCGGACAAAACCTGTTTACACATGTTAATCTCTTATTTACGCCCGGAAACTGCTATGGCGTAATCGGTGCTAACGGCGCCGGAAAATCCACCTTTTTGCGCATTTTATCGGGTGATTTGGAACCGTCCTCCGGCGAAGTCATCATCGATAAGAAAAACCGCATGTCAGTGCTCAAGCAAGACCATTACGCATACGATGAGTACACGGTACTGGATACCGTGATTTTGGGCAATCCGCGCTTGTATGAGATCATGCAACAAAAGGATGCTTTGTATGCCAAAGAAGATTTCAGCGAAGAAGACGGCGTCCTTGCCTCCGAACTGGAAGGCGAATTTGCCGAACTAAACGGATGGGAAGCAGAAACCGAAGCGGGACAGATCCTGCAAGGTCTTGGCCTTTCCACTGATATTCTCTATCAGCAAATGAGCACCCTGCCGGATAAGGATAAGGTTAAAGTGTTGTTGGCACAAGCACTGTTTGGTCAGCCCGATATCATCCTGCTTGACGAGCCAACCAACCACTTGGACATTGCCTCCATTGCATGGCTCGAAGAGTTCTTAATGGATTACGTCGGTACGGTCATTGTTGTTTCACACGACCGTCATTTCTTAAATAACGTCTGCACGCACATCGTGGACGTCGACTACAACAAGATCAAGATCTATGTCGGCAACTACGATTTCTGGTATGAATCCAGCCAGTTAATGCAGAAAATCATGAAAGAGCAGAACAAAAAAGCGGAAGATAAGATTCGCGAATTACAAAACTTTATTCAGCGCTTCTCTGCGAACAAATCCAAATCCAAGCAAGCGACCTCCCGTAAAAAGCTGATTGAAAAGCTCAGTGTCGAGGAAATGCCGGCTTCCTCGCGGCGGTATCCGTTTGTCGGCTTTACCATGGACCGTGAGGCCGGTAAAGAGATCTTGGCTGTGGAAGATCTTTCACTTGCGACCGACGGTAACACCGTACTGGATCACGTGTCCTTCCGTGTCAATAAAGGCGATAAGATTGCTTTTGTCGGCGAAAACGAGCTGGCAATCACCGCCCTTTTCCGCATCCTTATGGAAGAGATTACACCGGATTCCGGCAGTTTCAAATGGGGCGGTACCACCTCGCAATCTTATTTTCCGAAAGACAATTCTGCCTTTTTTGATGATTGCGACTTGAATTTGCTACAATGGTTGAATCAATATTCTGCCGATAATACCGAAACCTATTTGCGCGGTTTCCTCGGTAAAATGCTCTTTTCGGGTGACGACGTTCAAAAACCGGTCAAGGTCTTGTCCGGCGGTGAAAAAGTGCGGTGTATGCTCTCGCGCATGATGATGTTCGGCGCCAATGTTCTGCTATTAGATCAGCCGACTAACCATCTTGACCTTGAATCCATCACGGCAGTCAACGACGGTTTGATCGCTTTTCCCGGAAACGTGCTGTTCTCGTCCTATGACCACCAGTTCATCGAAACAGTCGCCAACCGTATTATCGAGTTCCGCGCAGACGGCACGATCATTGATAAGATGATGTCCTATGACGATTATCT
>JAFSGO010000010.1 GCA_017440765.1 Clostridia bacterium | reverse complement strand
GTTACGTATTTTTATGATACGGTCAACAGCAGAGTGCCAAGTGAAGCAGTGGGCTTTTGTACAATACACGATTTGGCAGTTTTACATCTTACGGGCAAGACAAATCCGGTTCTTCATTCGTCGGATGCAGCGAGTCTGGGTTTATTTGATACGGCGACCAACACGTATGACAAAGCCGCGGTGGAAGCGCTCGGCTTAGATTATGCGATGTTCCCCAAAGCCACTCCCGATTTTGAGGTCATGGGATACTATAATGGTATTCCCGTTTGCGTGGCGATCGGCGATAATCAGGCGAGTGTTCTCGGCTCGGTTGCCGATCTCGAACACAGTTTGCTGGTGAACGTCGGCACGGGAAGCCAGATCTCTTGCTTTACGGATAGGCGATCGAACAACAAGGCGATCGACTGCCGCCCGTTGATGCGGAGTTCCTATTTGCTTGCCGGCTCGTCGCTTTGCGGTGGCCGTGCTTATGCGATACTGGAAAAATTGTTCAGAGAAATTGCAACGGCTGTGTCGGGGACGGAAATCAAAAGTGCCTATCCCGCCATGGATAAGCTGATGGAGGACTTTGTGAGTCCCTCCGATCCGCTCAAGGTCAGCACGCTGTTCAGCGGTACGCGGGCGAACCCGAAAGAGCGCGGCGGTATTGCGAATATCGGTGTGGATAATCTGACAATGGCGGCTCTTTGCGACGGCTTTATGCAGGGGATCGCCGACGAGTTGTACGAGCTGTATGCGGCGATGCGCCCCGAACTGTCCACCGAGCGAAAGCAAATGGTCGGCTCCGGCAACGGTTTGCGCAACAACGAAGCACTGCGGCAGCGGTTCGAAAAAACCTTCGGCTTCAAAATGGTGATTCCCGCCCACAGAGAAGAGGCGGCCTTTGGCGCGTCACTTTCCGCACTGGTTGCGGCGGGTGTGTACGACAGTATGCAAGCAGCTTCCAAGCTGATACAATACGAAGAATAGGGGGGCAGAGCAGTGGCAGATATTAAGCAGATTCTTCAAGAACCGATCTTTTTTGAGAAAAACCGAGTCAGTCGTGTGTACACCGGCGGTGCGCTGTTTGCCGATTTCTTTGGCGACGACTCTACGGACGGCTTTGAACCGGAGGAGTGGGTCGCTTCTTCGGTGAAAGCGATCAACAAAATCAGCAAGGGCGAAAAAGAAGGTGTTTCCCAAATTCGAGGCACCGATCTGTATTTTGACGATCTGTTGCGGGATCACGCGAATGATTTGTTGGGCGACCGCAAGGAGTTCGGTGTGCTGACAAAGGTGTTGGACAGTGCGATTCGCCTGCCGGCTCAAGCACACCCGGACAAAGCGTTTTCACGCAAGTATTTCGGCAGTGACTACGGCAAAGCCGAGTCGTGGATCGTGCTCGGATGCCGCAAGGATGCGTGTCTGTATTTTGGCTTTAACAAAGAGTACACGAAAGAGGAGTTTAAAGCGGCGGTCGAGGCAAGCAATACCGACAAGAACGCGATGGAACGGCTGCTCAATCGAATCTCCGTCAAACCCGGTGACGTCTTTTTCGTGCCGGCAAAGATGGCACACGCGATCGGCAGCGGTTGTCTGATACTGGAGGTTCAAGAACCGACCGATTTTACCATCCAGCCGGAATATTATTGCGGCGATTACCGCTTGAATGACCGGGAAATGTACATTGGTCTGGATGCGGATACGGCGCTGGATGTGTTTGATTTTTCCCTTTGGGGAAATGCGGCGATCGCTAAGGGACGCAAACAGCCGAAGTGTTTGTACGAAAAAGACGGTGTTACCGCCGAAGCGCTCATCACCTACGAGGATACGCCGTGTTTTGCCGTGGAACGGTACACGGTGAAAAAGTCGGGTATGGAATTAAACAAAAAGCCCGCGGTCTATATGGTGACCGAGGGCGAGGGAACCGTTTATTGCAACAGCAAGGAACAAGCCGTGCGCCGTGGTGACTATTTCTTTCTGCCGCACAGCGCAAGCAAAACCGAATTGAAAGCACAGGGCACCGTCACGGTCGTAGCGTGTCTGCCTCCTGTGCAAGGATAAAGGAAGGGTGATTACAATGGAATTCATGTTGGGCTGTAACTATTGGGATAAAAAACATGGCATTGATATGTGGCGTGATTTTGACCTTAAGGGAATCAAAAAGGATGTCAAAATGCTGGAGGATATCGGCATTAAATACATGCGTGTGTTCCCGAACTGGCGCGATTTTCAGCCGTTTTACAAGGTGTATGCCTTTCGAGGTCAAGAAAAGGGTTATTGCGATTATAACGAGCAACCGTTGACCAATGTGCTGGGGATCGATTATCAACAGATTGAGAATTTCAAGCAATTTGCGGCAGTGTGTGAGGAACATGGTATCAAACTGGTCGTTTCCATTTTGACCGGTTGGATGAGTGGAAGATTATATTTGCCGCGCGGACTCGAGGGAAAAAATGCGATGTATGACCCCGAGGTCCTGATGTGGGCATCTCGCTTTATCAAGGGCTTTGTGGAAGGCGTCAAGGATTGCAAAAACATCGTCATGTGGGATTTGGGCAATGAGTCGAATTGTTTGGGCGCTGTGAATAATGCGTATGAAGCGTATGTTTGGTTGACCTACGTTCGCAATGCGATTTACGCGGCAGATCCTACGCGCCCGATCTCGTCGGGTATGCACGGCTTGGCTCCTTACGTCGGGAACTGGTGGATCCAGCACCAAGGCGAGATCGTGGATTATCTTACCCCGCATTCGTACGCCTCTCCGTCTGTCAACAACGATTTTGAACCGATCAACCAAATGCGTACCACGTTGCTGGCTACCGCGCAGTGTATGTATTACGAGGATCTGTCCGGCAAACCCACGATTTTGCAAGAGCAGGGAACCTTCTCGCAGGCGTTTGCCAATGCAGATATCGCCGCCGATTACGGCAGGATCAACATTCTCTCTTCGTTCGTTCACGGTGTGAGGGGCTGGATGTGGTGGTGCGGTGCTAACCATTCCGAG
>JAFSGO010000087.1 GCA_017440765.1 Clostridia bacterium | reverse complement strand
GTGATGTCGAAACCGTCCTCACGCGGGACGCCATTGGCTTTGCCGCCCATACCGTCCACGACGAAACGCAGTTGACGGTCGTTCATATCGACACAGCGTTTCCACGTGATCTTGCGCACGTCGATGCCGAGTGCGTTGCCTTGCTGAATGTGGTTATCCAGCATCGCGGCAAGCAGGTTGTTGGCAGCACCAATCGCGTGGAAGTCACCCGTGAAGTGCAGGTTGATATCTTCCATCGGGACGACCTGTGCGTAACCGCCGCCTGCAGCACCGCCTTTGACACCGAACACCGGACCGAGTGACGGCTCGCGGAGCGCAACTGTAACGTCCTTGCCGATGCGTTTCATGCCGTCCGCCAAGCCGATGGTCGTGGTGGTCTTGCCCTCACCCGCGGGAGTCGGGGTGATGGCGGTAACGAGTACCAATTTACCGTCGGGGCGATCGGTTTCTTCTAACAAACTCAGATCGATCTTCGCTTTGTAATTGCCGTACTGCTCAATATATTTTTCATCCACGTGAGCGGTTTTGGCAATCTCGGTGATGTGACGCATTTGACATTCTTGCGCGATTTCAATATCGGTTTTGTATGCCATCTTACTTCAACTCCTTAAATGCGCGGAAGTAATCCACTGCCGCGTCAAACATACGAATATCGTAGTTGCCGGGGACGTTTTGGTACAGACCGCTGCCAATACGCTCACTGTGGCCCATCTTACCGAAGACACGGCCATCGGGAGAGGTGATACCCTCGATCGCGTACATGGAATCGTTCGGGTTACAACGAATATCCGCGGTGGCGTTGCCGTCAAGGTCCACGTACTGTGTCGCGATCTGACCGTTTTCAGCCAGTTGCTTGATGAGGGCTTCATCGGCGAGGAAACGACCTTCGCCGTGGGAGATCGGGACGTTGACGATGTCGCCTACCCGCATTTGGGACAGCCACGGGGATTTGTTAGAGGCAATACGGGTACGCACAACACGCGACTGGTGACGCGCGATGGTGTTAAAGGTCAAGGTCGGGCAGGTTTCGTCGGTATCGATGATCTTACCGTACGGAACGAGCCCCAATTTGATAAGTGCCTGGAAGCCGTTGCAGATACCGCACATTAAGCCGTCGCGGTTATCCAGAAGATCGGTAACGCCTTCTTTGATGGCGGCGTTACGGAAGAACGCCGTGATGAATTTACCGCTGCCGTCCGGCTCGTCACCGCCGGAGAAGCCACCGGGGATGAACACCATTTGGGCTTCTTTCAAGCGGTTAGCAAAATGCTCGACACTTCGCTGAATACCGTCTGCGGACAGATTGTTGATCACGATGATCTCGGGATCGGCACCCGCATCGCGCATGGCGCGTGCGGAGTCGTATTCACAGTTGGTGCCGGGGAATGCGGGAATGAGCACTTTCGGTTTGGCGACGTAATAGCCCGCGATCTGCGTGAAATCATGTTTCTGCTCGAAATTCGGGATCGTGCCGACACCCTGCTCGATGTTACAGCTGTACACGCTTTCGAGTTTGTTTTCGTACACGTCCACGAGCTCTGAAAGCACGAGGCGCTCATCACCGTAGGTGATGCAGCCGTCATCGGTGATCGTACCGATGGTTTGACCGATATTTTCATCGGCATCGACTTCCAACAGGAAGCTGCCGTAGTGATAGCCAAAGATGTCGTTCATGCTAAGCGATTTATCATACGCAAAACCGAGCGCGTTGCCCATTGCCATTTTGAGGATCGCTTCCGCAATACCGCCCATGGTGGGGGTGTAGCACGCGTATACCTTACCTGCGCGTTGCAGTTCGGTGACTTTCGCGAACAGTTCCATCAAAGAAGCGGTGACGGGCAGTTTATTCTCATCAAAGGCGGGGGTCAGCATGACCATCTTATGACCTGCGGACTTAAACTCCGGTGAGATAACGTCGGCGGTTTTGCCGGTGGTAACGGCAAAGGAAACGAGCGTGGGCGGAACATCAAGATCTTCGAACGTACCGCTCATGGAGTCCTTACCGCCGATGGCGCCGATGCCCAGTTGTTTTTGTGCGGCAAATGCGCCCAGTAAGGCAGCCAGCGGTTTTCCCCACCGTTTGCCGTCTTTGCCGGGATGCTCGAAATATTCCTGGAACGTCAAATACACGTCTTCGAACGAGGCACCCGTTGCGACCAGTTTGCAGACCGATTCCACGACCGCCAAATACGCGCCATGGTACGGGCTTTGCTCGGTGATAAACGGGTTGTAACCCCAGGACATGAAGGACACGTCGTCGGTGTGCTTTTCCTCCATGGAAATCTTATGGACCATGGCTTGGATCGGCGTTAACTGGTGTTTGCCGCCGAACGGCATCAGCACCGTGCCTGCACCGATGGTAGAATCAAACCGCTCGGACAGACCGCGTTTGGAGCAGATATTGAGGTCTGCCGCCATGTTGGTATATACCGTGGCGAAGTCGCCTTCTACCTGCTTATCCTGCAAAGCGGGAGCGGCAGGGGTAACGACGATATGTTTTTCGGCACCATTGGAGTTTAAGAACTCACGGCTGATGTCAACGATGGTGTTGCCGTTCCATTTCATGACAAGACGCGGCTCTGCTTTCACAACGGCAACAGGGCACGCGTTTAAGTTTTCGCTTTTGGCAAGTGCCAAGAAAGCGTCAACGTCTTTGGCTTCCACGACGACCGCCATACGCTCTTGCGATTCGCTGATGGCAAGTTCCGTGCCGTCTAAGCCCTC
>JAFSGO010000086.1 GCA_017440765.1 Clostridia bacterium | reverse complement strand
GTGAAAAATAGCGCAAATATTTTTGGGATCAAGCCCGAGTGCTTCCATACTGTTCAAAATTTGTTCGTACATATTGGGATAGCCGGTGTCGAGCATGACTAACCCTTCGTCGGTTTCAATAATATGCACGGAAACCTTGGTGCTGCCAACGAAATAGATGTTTTCGCACATTTTGAAGGGCTGAATATCGGATTCGAAAACTTTTTTCATAGAATACTTCCTTTTATATGGATCTATTATCGTTATTTGCTTGTGCTGCCAAGTCCTCCGTGGCGCTCTGTGGCAACGTCATCGTCTTCGGTGATGCCGTATTCCACGAACACGCCTTGCGCGAACGCCGCGCCGGCGGGCAGGTCCACTACCTTACCCTCGCGGGAATCGTTGGTGAGTTTGATGAGAATGTGTCCTTCGTTGTCGGCGCCGTAATAATCGCTGTCGATGATGCCGACGGTGTTATTAAGCTGCAAGCGGAACTTAAAGCCGAGACCACTGCGCGGGTAGATCTTCAGCACCCATCCCTCGTCAATGCGCACGCGCACACCGGTGGGCACCTTAACCGATTCGCCCGGTTGTAACCGAATGGCACAGGGCAGATAAAAGTCGTACCCGGCAGATCCGGCGGTTGCGCGGCGCGGCAGAGCCGGTAAAGCGGGGGTAGCGGTCTCGCCGAAGCAATCGGCAAAATCGGCAGCAAATTGACGTTCGCTGACAGATTCAAAGCGAGCAATGCGTTTCATCTAAAAAACCTCCAACTGGACAAATTTTTATAAGTACGCTATACTGGACGAAAAGGGGGGAGAGAGATGGTCTTGATTGCGGTATCTTGCGCACACGTGCCACATGCGGCAAATATTTTATCCGACATGCGCTTGCAAAAGGCGGCTGCCTTGAAAAACGAGGCGGATCAAGCACGCAGTTTGTGCGCCGGACTGGCGCTGGATGCCTGCCTGCGCACCGTCGGCCTGCGTGAGCGGGACGTCACGGTTGCGATGGATGAACACGGCAAGCCGTATCTTGCAGACCATCCCGATCTGTATTTCAACCTCTCACACAGCGGTGACTGGGCAGTGTGTGCCTTGGACGATGCACCTATCGGTGTTGATCTCGAACAGCACCGTCCCATTGATACGGAGCGCTTGGCTAAACGGTATCTGGGCATCAGTGAACCGCTGACACGTGAAAAAATTTTTTCGCTTTGGACGAAAAAGGAAAGTTACCTAAAAGCCGTTGGTGTCGGACTTTCGGGCTTGCATACCGAGCCCGATGACAACTGGCACTTCAAGGAATATCCTTTAATGGGGTATTCGCTGACGGTGTGTAGCCAAAAGGCGGTATTTACTCCGTCACTTTTGGTGTTTTCCGACGGCGATACCGTTCCTCTTCGCTGAAGATACAGCCGCAATATTTCTGCATATACAAGCCGCTGTCCCGCGCGATCTGTTGGCCTTCTTTAAAGGTTGGGCGAAAATCCCGATACAAGAAGGTCACGCCGTGGGCGGCGGCTGCTTCTTTGGCAACCGCTACGATCAGCTCGTGATTCTGATACGGGCTGATGAGCAAGGTCGTGGTAAACGATTCAAATCCTCGCTCGGCGGCACAGCGTGCCGTTTCTTCCAAACGCTGTCGATAGCAAGTGATGCACCGATTGTCAAAATCGTTTCCCACCGCCTGCAAAAAAGGACGCAGACCGTATTCGTTGTTGACGATCAGCGGCAGGTGGACCGCTTTTGCGTATTCCTCCAAGGTGGTTTTGCGACTGCGGTATTCGGTGTACGGATGAATGTTAGGATTGTACCAATATCCCGTGGGCTCAATACCCTCGTCCCGCAAGGTTTCAATACACCGAACGGAGCAGGGGGCACAGCAGATATGCAGTAAAGTGGACGGCATAGTTATCAACTCCACGTTTCAGTATACCATACTCTTTTTCCAAAAAAAAGTACCTGGCAGGATTTTTCATGGCGATGCGGTTGCTTTTTGGTCGTAATTATGGTATTCTTGTCGAGAGATAACGGGAAAGGAAGCGAAAGTATTATGGACGAACGTAACACAGCGTTAGCGGTAGAAGAGCGCGAGCTGTCGATAACAGAACAACCGTCATCGGAAAAAGCAAGCGATCTTCCTCAAAAGCCGGCGAGAAAGCCGCGTTTTCTCGGCCGTAATTTTTTAATATATTTGGGCGTACTGGTTGTGTTAGCCGCAGCGGCGCTGGGTTACGTTTATTACGTGTTGTCGTGGTATGAGTCCTCTCAACCGGAAAACGTGGCATATTCCTATTTGCAGAAGATGCAAAAAGCTGCCGGAAAAGGGCAGTTGGAGACGATGGCTTCCTTGGAAGGGTTGGATGCAGATACACTTTCCCAATATATGACCTCTTTGATGGGCGGAGACGTGTCGACTGAGGTTTCCGAAACCGCCGCTTCGGACGAAAAAACGCTCATTTTCAATGCTTTGTGCAGTGGCTACCAAATGGGAGAGCTGCGACTGACTTATACGGGACAAAAAACGAAATTGGGTATTTTCACCGCGGATCTGTGGGAAGTATCCTCGTGCAAAGTTACCCCGTACCGATTTGAAATGGAACTCCCGGTAACGCTGAAAGTAACGCAAAACGGTGCGCCTGTGGACGGTACGTTGTCCGAGAATGGACAGACGATAAAATATGCACTGTCGTCATCGGTTTTACCGAACGTGACGTTGACCGATCTTTTCGGCAATACGGTGCCGTATAATTTGGATTTGTATCAGGATGGTTGTCTTTTTGACTATCCTGTTATCAGCGTTCCCTCTAACTATACTGTCAAGAACAACGGGGAAGAGCTGCCGCTTTCAGCCGCGGTGTTGACCGAACTGGAAGAGTATCAATACCTGTATGAGTACAATGAAGATATCCCCAAGAAAGCCACCTATCTTCTCTGCACGCTTTCGGGAACGGTGGACGTGTCGGTGTATGATAACCTGGGTTCCCGCGTGGATATTGCCGATCATAAGGATGAGGTTTCCATTGAAAGCCAGGTCACCACGCAAACCATGCCCGCTATCATTCAAAATGCTCCCGACCCGTTGGAGGCGGCGAAGTTGTGGAACCTTTTTATGACGCGCGATCTAAATGGTGAGCGATACGGGTTTTATCAGTTGGCGGAGCATCTTATTGAGGATTCCTATTTGCGTAACGTTGCGTGGAAATGGGCGACGGGTGTCGATATTACCTTTACCAGCAGT
>JAFSGO010000085.1 GCA_017440765.1 Clostridia bacterium | reverse complement strand
TTTGACGGGCAGGAATGCTCGTTTGACGCTATCGAAGCAGCGGCAGAGGCACTGCCGCTGATGGCGGATAAAAAATGTGTGACTGTCAGTAACTGTGACGTGACGTCGGCCGTCTTGTTTGACAGAGCGCTGGCACTCGTGTCTGATCCGCCGGAGGATACGGTGCTGATCTTTTGGATGACCACGGTGCTCTCCGACGGGAAATTAAATGCCAAATGGAAGCAGTTCGCCGATGCGATCGATCAAAACGGCGGTATGTGCGTGGCGTTTCCCCGCAAGACCAACGACGAGATCGCGCGACTTTTGTGCGCGGGTGCCGGTCGGCGCGGTGCGCTGATGAAGACGGAGATCGCCAAAAAATTGGTGGAACAGAGCGGCAACGATCTGAACTTGTTGCTGAATGAACTGGACAAGCTGTGTGCACTTGCCGGAAACGGCGAGATCACAGCGGAAATTTTGGAGCAGGTAGCCACTAAAAATCTCAACGCACAGGCGTATGAATTGTCTAACGCGATCCTGCAAAACCATTATGAAAAGGCGTATATCATCCTGCACCGTTTGTTTGCTTGCAAGGCGGAACCGATTGTGATACTGGCGGCGTTATCCAATGCGTACGCGGATATGTACCGCGCCAAAGTTGCGGCCATCGGCGGCAGACAAGCCGAGACGCTGGTGGAGGAGTTTGATTATAAGGGCAAGGCGTTCCGCCTTCGGTACGCGGCGCGCGATTGCAGTAAGTTGTCGCTCGAGTCGCTCAGAGAAAGTCTCGATATATTAGCGCAGGCGGATCGCCGCCTGAAATCCTCCTCCGCGGATAAGCGTACCGTGTTGGAAGAGGTTGCCGCCAAGCTGATCGTCACCGCCAAATTGGGGAAGGTCGAATGAAAACCGCAATTAAGGAAGCGATTGCTGTAGAAGGAAAATACGATGCCATCCGTTTGCGCAGTGTGGTGGATGCCACCATTGTTGAAACGGATGGTTTCGGCATTTTCAGGCAATCTGATAAGCTGGAACTGTTGCGTAAGCTTGCCGAAGCACAAGGGCTGATCGTGCTGACCGACAGCGATTCTGCAGGATTCGTGATCCGCGACCGTATCAGCGGCGCGTTGCCGAAAGAATGGGTCAAGCACGCGTACATTCCCGAAATCACGGGGAAAGAACGGCGAAAAGAAAAGCCCTCCAAGGAGGGCTTGCTCGGTGTAGAGGGTGTGGACGGCGAAACCGTCCTTGCGGCACTGTGGCGCGCAGGGGCAACGCCCCTTGACGGCGCGGCGAAGCGACCGACTGTTTATTTGACCAAAGCGCGGTTGTATGAAGACGGATTATCGGGTAGGGAGGACAGCGCACGGCGGCGCACAGCGTTGCTCAAACGGCTGTCACTGCCTACGAAATTATCGGCCAATCGGCTGATAGAGGTGCTCAACGTGTTGTTGACCGAACAGGAATATGAGGAGATACTGCAATGCGTACAATGATTTTAGCATCGGCATCCCCCCGCCGACGGGAGATACTGGATCTGATGGGATTCGCTTATGCCGTGGAGCCCGCCAAAACCGAACTGCCGCCCGACCTCACCTTGTCCCCTGAAGACGCGGTACTGCGTGTGGCGCGTGGCAAAGCGGAGGAGATCGCGGCGCATCACCCGCATGCGGTGGTGCTTGGCGCGGATACAGTCGTGGTGATCGACGGGGTTATTCTCGGCAAGCCGAAGGATACGGAAGATGCGAAAGCCATGCTCAGACGGTTGTCCGGTAAGGAGCATCGCGTGATCACCGCGGTGTGGATCTGTGACGGTGAGCGCAGTGAGGGATTTGCCGACAGCGCGGCAGTCACCTTTCTGCCGATGAGCGAGGAGGAGATCGCCGCTTACGTAGCAAGCGGTGAGCCGATGGGAAAAGCGGGTGCTTACGCGATCCAAGGACGCGGCATGCGGCATATTTGCGGTATTCACGGTGACTTTTACACCGTGATGGGACTCCCCTCGGGACGGTTGTATGAGATGTTGAAAAGGCATATATAAAACAAGCGCCTGCAAGGATTTCCTTGCAGGCGCTTTTATTTTAATCTTCGTCGGGGCGTTCCCAGTTGTGCCACACGTTTTGCACGTCGTCGTTGTCTTCCAGTGCGTCGAGCAGCTTTTCCATCTTAACGAGAGCTTCCTCGTCGGTGATCTCACTGTATACGTCGGGGATCATTTGCACCTCGGCGGATACGAACGTGTAGCCCTTGGCTTCCAGATCGTCACGCACGGCGGAGAAATCCTCCGGCTCGGTGGTGATTTCAAACACATCCTCGTCGGCGGCAAAGTCCGAAGCACCGGCTTCCAGGGCGTCTTCCATAACCTTATCTTCATCCAAGTCCTCGGCCTCAATGGCGAGGATACCTTTTTGATTGAACATAAAACTGACGCAACCGGTTTGACCGAGGTTACCGCCGAACTTATCGAAATAATGGCGGATATCGGCGGCGGTACGGTTGCGGTTGTCGGTCAGCGTTTCCACAATGACGGCGATACCGCAGGGGCCGTAACCCTCGTACTGCAGTGCTTCATAATTGTCGGCGTTACCGTCGCCGGCGGCTTTTTTGATGATGCGCTCAATATTATCGTTGGGCACGTTATTGGCTTTTGCCTTGGCGATGGCATCTTTCAGTTTCGAGTTGGAAGCGGGATCGGCACTGCCGCCCTCTTTAACGGCAACCGCGATCTCACGACCCATTTTGGTGAAAATCTTGGCTTTTTGGCCGTCGGTCTTTTCTTTTTTGCGTTTGATATTATTCCACTTGGAGTGTCCGGACATACTAAAATCTCCTTATCTTTACATATCGATTATAACTATAGCACAAACCGTTCGGCGGTGCAAGGTGTTTTCGCAAAAATAAGGGGGACAGCGGCGCTGTCCCCCTTAAAAACCGTTATTTTCCTTTGGCTTCGGCCAGTTTTACGCTGACAGAGAATTCCCGCACCTGACGATTCTCGGAGCGCAACAGCTTGAGCGTTACCGTATCGCCGACCTTGTGCTTGGCAAGCTCCGAACGCAGTTCAGCGTAGCTTTCGACGATGACCCCGTCCACGGCGGTTATCAGATCGCCGCGTTTGGCTTCGGTCTTGTTCATCGGCGAGTCGTTCTCAATCGTGTAGATCAGAAAACCGCGATAATGGGAATCGCTGTAGGTCTGACCGGTGATGCCGAGCGCCACTCTGCCGGTGACGTAGCCGTTCTTCAAAATGTCATCGATGATGACCTTTGCCTCGTTGATCGGAATGGAAAAACCGATACCCTCATATCCGCTCGCGACGATCTTCGCGGAGTTGACAGCAATGACCTGACCGGCGGCATTGAACAGCGGGCCGCCTGAGTTGCCGGGGTTGATGGCAGCGTCGATCTGCAAGCATTTGATGGCATAGCCGGTGTCCTCGTATACGTCGCGGGCAAGACCCGATACGATTCCTTGTGTGACGGATAACTCTTCGCTCGGGTATCCGAGTGCTACGACTTTATTACCCATCTTCAAGTTGTCGGAGTTTCCGAATTCGGCGGGTTTTAGATCGGTGGCATCCACCTTGATAACGGCGAGGTCAGTGGAAGAATCATGCCCAATGACCTCAGCGTACTCGTATACCGTGCCGTCGTACATGGTGACATCAATGCGCGGAAAGACTTCGTTGGTGGATTCGTTGACGACACAGTGCCAGTTGGTGATGATATATCCATCTACTGACATAACGATGCCGCTTGCCGAGCCGGATTTTACTTCCTGCTCGGTGGTTTGTCCAAACGGGAACGCGTTGGAAGAGGCGGAACTGTAGATCGTCAGCAAGACGGTGCTATCCAAATTGCGGTCTACGATCTCGGTGGTGGTGAGACCTTCGGCGTCCTCATCCAATTCGGTGATCTGCAGAGTGGGTGCGTTGATCGTTCCCGAATCGGTATCCGTCGGAGCGGGGAAGAGCGTGCCGCCGTTTCGATACAGCAAGCCCACCAGTACCGATAAGACGATGATGGTGACGGCACACAGTACCCCGATCACGGCAATCGCGATCTTCGCGCCGTTCGGTTTCTTTACCGGCGGTTGCGGGGAGGGAGTGGGTGCCGAATACGTCGGCGGGGTGTGCCATCCGTACGGATCGTACGGCGGTGTCGGTTGAGATTCGGGCGGTGTGACCGGTTGTTCGGTCTGCGGCTCGCTCGGTGCCGGTGTTACCGGTTGTTCGGGTTTGTTTTCTTGAGGATCGTTCGGAAACATATTCCATTCATCCATGATCGTTCACGCCTTTCGGTGAGTTTACAATACCAGTATAGGGGAGAATTGTGTTTTTTTGTTGAACAACTATGCATTTTTTTGTGAATCCGGTAACCAGAAGGCAAACTCACAATACTCGTGCTCGCGGGAGGATACCGTGATCTCACCGCCGTGAAGGTCGATGAGTGTTTTAACAATGTAAAGTCCCAGCCCCGTGCCGCTCTTGTCCAGACCGCGTGAACGGTCACTCTTGTAAAAACGGTCGAAGATGTGCGGCAATTCGGCTGCGGGAATTCCCATCCCGGTGTTACGGATCATGCAGTAGGTGCGATTCTCCTTGCGGAAAATAAGCAGACGGATGCGCCCGCCTTGCTCTGTAAATTTTACGGCATTATCCACCAAATTATACACGACCTGTTGCATCAGATCATAGTCAGCGGTAATATACTGCGGACTGCAGGTGTCGATGCCCTCGATCTGTATTTCCTTGTCCTCAATGCGTTGTTCAAACAGCACCAAGGTGTTGCACGCGACAGCTGTCAGATCAAACGAAGCAGGGGTGAGTTTTAACTGTCCGCTGTCGATACGGGACAGATCCAACATGGAACGCACCAACCGTGAGAGCCGTTTGGTTTCGTCTGATACGATTTTTAAATATTCTTTCTGCCGTTCCGGCGGAATGGTTCCGTCCAGAATACCGTCGATGAAACCGGAAATGGTGGTCATGGGTGTGCGCAGTTCGTGGGATACGTTTCCCACGAAGCTGCGCCGCATCTCTTCGACTGAGGAAAGCGACACCGCCATGCCGTTGAGGGCTGTTGCCAGTTCGGCAATTTCATCCTTGCCGTGTACCTTCACGCGATAGGAAAAATCACCTTGGCTGAACCGGCGTGTAGCGGTCGCCATTTGGCGGAGCGGGCGAACAAAGCGGTAGGTCATCAGATACAGGATCACAAAGGCAATGATCAGAATAGCCAGTGCGGATACCAAAAAGATCTGAATGTTGTCCACAATATAGTCCAATAACTCCGCGGCGGAGGTGGTGACCAGCACGTAACCGATAACGGTGTTGCCTTTATACAACGTAGCACCGGAACAATATTTTGCCTCGTCGTAAAAATTGCCGACACGGCTGACGGTAAACAGCGAATTGTTTTGCAGGGCTGCATGCAGCGTGGCTGGCAGGGTTTCACCAATATGTGCGCACGGAACGCTTTCAGAGCACAGTAACACTTTAAAGGAGGTGTCGGTGATGATCGCGTTGCCGTCAAACGATTCCGCCAACCATTTTATCGTCGGGGTGAGGGTGGAGGGAATAACATATTCGCCGGGTAACAGTTCAAGCGAGTTTTCCGATACAAACCCCGCAATGTTGGCGGCGTGATCGTTTAAGAGTACTTCCTTATCGCGCAACCAGTAGCGGCGGGCGAACAGCGTTTGCGTTCCCGCAAGCAGCACGAACGACAAAAAAATGACGGCGGCGGTAACGGTAAAGTATTTCGAAAAAACACTTTTAAACATGATGTTGCTTGACCTCAAATTTGTACCCGACGCCCCACACGGTCTTGAGTGTCCATTCTTCGGATATGCCGTCTAATTTTTCACGCAAGCGCTTGACGTGCACGTCCACCGTGCGGCTGTCGCCGTAATATTCAAAGCCCCATACCTCGTCCAACAACTGATCGCGTGTGTAGACGCGGTTTGGGTTGCTTGCCAGATGGTAAATGAGTTCCATCTCTTTGGGCGGGGTATCGATCTGTTCGCCGTTTACGCGCAACTCGTAGTTTTCCATGTTGATATACAACTTATCGTAGGATACTTCCTTGATCTTTTCTTTTTGTGACAGTCCCGCACGGCGCAGCACCGCCTTGATGCGGGCGATAACCTCTTTGGCTTCAAAGGGCTTGACGATATAGTCGTCTGCGCCGAGTTCCAAACCGAGAACTTTATCAAAGAGTTCGCCTTTGGCAGTGAGCATGATAATGGGACAGTCCGATTTTTTGCGGATCTTGCGGCATACTTGCCAACCGTCCAGTTGCGGCATCATCACGTCCAGCAGAATGAGATCGGGCTTGTCCGTTTCAAAACGCGCAACCGCTTCCTCGCCGTTACCGACAACGATCGGTTCAAAGCCCTCTTTGCTGAGATACAGACGCAACAGTTCGCAGATGTTGTTATCATCGTCTGCTACCATGATTTTAATCGGGTCCATACAGATCAATCCTTTCCCTTGTTGTTCTTAAGTTTAGCAGAAAAATCTAAGGGTGTATGAACAGAGTTTGAACTGTTTATCAACAACATTATAAAACAAAAAGCCGGTATCGTCAATAATCGCGAGGCGACCACATAAAATAAACTGGACTATCGTAAAGACGTGTGGTATAGTAAAATCGACTGTTTACGACAGAATATTCCTATACAAGGAACGTGATACCAATGAAAGAGCGTCGTCACGCAGCACCCGTTAAGCCGGCTCCGGCATGGGCTTTCTTGCTGTACCTACTGCTGGCGTTTGTTTGGATGGAACTGATCTTCCGCTTGTTTGTGGTCGATCGGTTTTTCGGTGTTGGTTTGTTTTTAAGTTTTTTGTTCACGTTACCGCTTGCCCTTTTGGGATATTTACTGTGCACGTTTGGTAACGAGAAGGTTAACCGCGGCGTTGCTATCGGGGTGTTGGCGGCGGTAGCGCTCATCATCAGTTCGCAGATCGTCTATTATGGAATCTTTGGTACCTTTTACATTCTTTACTCGGTGAAAAACGTCGGTCAGGTTATGCAATTCTGGCGCGATGCGTTGCTGTCGATCTTGCGCAATTTGCCGGCTGTTTTGCTCGTGTGGGTACCGGTTGCGGTCTATGGGGTGTTCGGCAAGCGCTTGGCACCGGCAAACCGTATAGTTTGGAAAGCCAAAGGGCTGTTGGTGGGGACGGCAGCGGCGCTGCAGTTGATCGCGGTGCTCATCACGCTGTGCTTTAACCAAGGCGACACCAGCCCTGCCCGCTTGTATACCAAGACGTTTTCCGTTGACGAATCGATGGCAAACTTCGGTGTACTCACCACCGCGCAGTTGGATATCAAATATTTTGTTTTCGGCGAAGAGGTTGAAGAACTGGAGGGGGACGTTTCGTTGCCGACGGACGAGCAGGAGGATCCCGAGCCCGAACCGGTCGTGTACAAGAAAAACGTGATCGACATGTTAAATTTTGAAAGTTTGGCGGAGAAGGAGACCGATAAAACGCTCCGGCAGATGCATGAGTATTTTGCCTCGATCACCCCGACGATGCAAAACGAATATACCGGTAAATTCAAAGGCAAAAATCTGATCTTTATCGTCGCCGAGGGCTTTTCACCGTACGCGGTCAACGAAACGCTGACCCCCACGCTGTATAAGTTGTCGCACGAAGGAATTCAGTGTACCGATTATTATACGCCGGGCTGGGGCGTTTCCACCTCGGACGGCGAATACGCCAGTTTGTTGGGGCTCATGCCGGCGAGCGGTCTGCACAGTATGGAATATTCCGCAGATCGCAACATGTATTTCTCGCTCGGCAATATGCTCAAGAAACAGGGATATGGCACCTATGCCTATCACAATCACACCTATACCTATTACAAGCGGCATAAATCCCATCCGAATTTAGGATATACTTACAAAGGCATCGGCAACGGCTTGACGTTGGATTACCGTGAATATTACGGCGAGAACACCAAGAAAAAATCGGTTTGGCCCAATTCGGATTATCTGATGGCAAAAGCCACCGCCGCCGAGTATATGGACAGCGATCAGCCGTTTCACACCTATTACCTGACGGTCAGCGGCCATCTGCGGTACACCTTTATGGGAAACACCATGTCTGCGTACCATAAGGATGAGGTGGCGGATCTGCCGTATGAATCGGATTCGGTTAAAGCGTACCTTGCTTGTCAGATCGAATTGGATCTGATGGTGAAAGAATTGATTGATAATTTAGAGAGCCGCGGTATCGCAGAGGAAACGGTCATCGTGTTGACCGCCGACCACTATCCTTACGGATTGCAGCAGGCAAACGAGACCGACTATTACAGCGAACTTGCCGGCCGCGATACCAAATCCACCTTTGAAAAATACCGCAACACGTTGATCATGTGGCACAAAGGTATCGAGAGCATCGTCGTTGAGGAACCGACCTACAGTATTGATCTGTTACCGACGATCTCCAATTTGTTCGGGCTAGAATACGATTCGCGTCTGCTGATGGGCCGCGATTTCTTGTCGGATGCACCGGCGCTGGTGTGTTTCGCTGACGGTAGCTGGGTTACCGAATACGGACGTTATGATGCGGGCAGCAAGATCTTTACCGCCAACGAAGGTAAGGATATTCCGGAAAATTACGTTAAGACGGTGTCTAACGTGGTCAGTGGAAAATTTACATATTCCAAACTCATTCTCAAGAACGACTATTACGACCGCCTGTTCGGTGAATAAAAAACAACCGCTCAAGGGAAATCCCTTGAGCGGTTACTTTTTTGGTTAACCGGTAATACGGTGTTCGTCGAGATATTGACGCCACAGCAGATAATACTTGGCTTTGATGTGAACACCGTCGCCTGCGGCGGCTTCTGCCATCATGCAACCGTATTCGTCGTCAAACATCGGGTTCATATCCAAATACCGTACAGAGGTCCCGTTGGCAAGGCCTGCCAAATGAGTATTGAGATTGTTGATGCGGTCGTTGTTGAAATATCCGCCTTTTGCGATCTCGTTCTGGTGGCGCGTTTTGGTGACGTGCAACGTGGATTGTACGATGACGAGCGTATCGGGTTGCGCTTGATGGATAACATCAATGATCTTCTGGTACTTTTGGGCAATAGCGGGAAGTGAACCGCCGATCTCGTTGATGCCGAGCATAATATAAGCCGTTTTAAACTGCTTTTTAGTGAGAAGATCTGCCAGCTTGATCTCACCGTGACCACTGACCTCAACCGCTTTGGTTAACAGGTTGTTGGAACTTAAAGATACCGCACAGAAGAAGGTGGCATCCGAGATCTTACCGTAATCACGCAACCCCACCGTGCGGGAATCGCCGATGAACAGCGTATCCGCAAAGGACACCTTGTCTCCCGCATTCGGGAACGTAGTGGACGCGGTCGTTTTGGTGGTCGTCGAACCGGTCGGCAGGGGAGCGGTGGTCGGTGTGGTTCCTGTCACCGCGGTTGTGGTTGTGGTGGTATCGGTGCCCGGTGTTGTCGTGGTCGTAGTGACCTCACTTGTTGTCGTGGTTGTGATAACCGTGGTAGTGGGATCTGCGGGCTCGTCGATCGGCTCATCGACGCCGCAGGACTGTAATAACAACGTTGTCGGGACAATGATTACACACGTGAGAATCAGCAGGATCAGATACGAGTGCTGCATAAACTTTTTCATGAAATGCTCCTCCTAAAAGCGGAAATACAAAAACGGATCGTTTAAACCGAGATACAGGTAATAGACCGATGCCCAAAAAATTCCAAGCAGAATCAGTGTGCCCCAAATGGTGTCTTTGATACGCTCATACAGTTTTCGCGGCCAATTGGTGCTGAATAGTATGCCCACCACAAGCAGCAGACCGTACGTTTTTCCGTATTTTAACCAGTCACCTGCAAAGATGTTGATGGGCTCGCCCGGCAGGAAGGGGAACAGGCGCTCAAAGTAAACGCCGAGTTCCGAAAGATCCGTGACGGCAAACACCAAGAAGGTGAGCGGGATCAACACGATCATATAACCGTGCCCGAGCACGGGGTAGCGTTCCAGTACCGGCTTGATGGCGTATTTTTCAAGTACCAGCAGGACGAAGAAGATAAAGCCCCATAAGAGGAAATTCCAGTTCGCACCGTGCCAAAAACCGGTGAACAGCCACACCACCAGCATATTCACGATATGGCGTGGTATGCCGACGCGGTTGCCGCCGAGCGGGATATACAGATACTCGCGGAACCACGAACCGAGTGTGATGTGCCAACGCCGCCAGAAATCGGTCATGCTCCGTGCCATGTACGGATAGCGGAAGTTATCCGGAAAATTGAAGCCCAGCATTTTCCCAAGCCCGATCGCCATCAAGGAGTAACCGTAAAAATCGAAATAGATCTGCAACGCAAAGGCGAACACACCCATCCACGCAAGCGGCGTAGAAATGCTGTCAAAGCCAATGTCGCTGACGTCGGTCCATAAATTGCCGATGCGGTTGGCAAGCAACACTTTCAGACCGAGGCCGAGGGTGAATTCCTTTAAACCCTCGTTGGTGCGTGATGGCGAAAGTTCGGTGTGATACAGTTGCTCCCCAACTTGAGAATACGTGACGATAGGACCTGCGATCAGCTGCGGGAACATATACAGATAGGTCGCCAAACGAATAAGTGAGCGTTCAGCCGGAATGGTATCGCGGTACACGTCAATCAGATATGAGACGATCTGGAAGGTGTAAAAACTGATGCCGATGGGTAACAGCAGATCCACCATCGGCAGTTCAATGCCGGAAAGCGGCCACACACGGTTCAGTACACTTTGTGCCGTTCTAAGGAAAAAGCCCGCGTACTTAAAAATAAACAACCAGCTGAAATCATACAAAATACCCAAAGTCAACCATAGACGGCGGTACTTTTTACTTCGTGAGATGCGTAACCCTAAGAACCAGTTGACAACCGAGGATAGCAAAAACAGCGCGATATACAGCGGCTGTCCTATTGTGCCGTACACATAGAAAGCAATACTGCCGATCAGCAGGCAAACATTGCGGAATTTTGCGGGAACGAGGTAGTAAATTGTAAAAACAACGGGGATGAACACGAACAGGAATTCTAAACTGCTGAATACCATGTTACACGTCCCCCCCGTCATACTTACAATATATATTAGCATACCATATTTCGTGTAGGGGTACAAGGGTAAATTCAAGAAAAAGCGAGGAAAATTTTAAGCTCTTGCAGGTTTACGAGTCTTGTGGTAGAATGTGAGGAAAGGGGTGAAAACCGTATGCCAAAACGATCGATCGGAATCATCGGCGGTATGGGACCAATGGCAACATTAGATCTGTTCCGTAAGGTGCTGGAATCCACCGATGCTCATAACGATGCGGAGCATATCCGTGTCTATATCGATTGCCATACCGGTATTCCGGATCGCACGAAAGCTATTCTTTCCGGTGGGGAATCCCCCGTGCCGTATATTCTGGAATCGGCAGAAAAACTGGCTGCCATGGGTGCGGATTTTTTACTGATTCCTTG
>JAFSGO010000084.1 GCA_017440765.1 Clostridia bacterium | reverse complement strand
GTCATTTTCTGCATCATATTTGAAATACTTTTCCGAGGTTCCGGCTTTAGATACGTTGCAGTAATAATAATCGTTTCCGATTTTGATGCTCGTCGTTGTACCGCCGGTTTGGTCTTCCATTACGAGTTTGACATTAGTCGGCAACTCATAAGATGTTGGTGCGTTTGCACCGACTACACCGCCTGTCGTGATAGGATCATTCTGCGTGCCGGGATTGTTATTGCCACCGGGTGTACCGATATCACCGCCGGAATAAACATCCGCTGCGAAGCCAATGTAGAAATCTCTGCCTTCGATGTCAAGACCTACAGAATACATGAGGCCATCGACAGCCTTATAGAAGGCTAAATCTTCGTCTATTGCCGTATAACCATCGGCAGTCATCTTGGTTTTGAGACTGTTATAGTAATCAGATGCCGTCATGTTCGAGCCTGAAACATATACCACGTAAGCAGATCCGCTTTCAGCGGAATATGTCTGTGCGGAGCAAGAACCATCGGGAAGGTCGATTTTTACTCCAAAAACATCATCAATGGCGGTTGCGATCTCGTTCTTATCCGTCGATGTTGGCATAGCCTTCACTTTTTCATTGAACTTATCAAGTTTTGCCGATCCGTCCTCACCGCCCTGTGTTCCGGGGTTATCCTCGCCGCCTTGTGTGCCTCCCTGTGAAGTGCCGGGATCACGGTTTAATGGATCATCCCCATTGGGGGTATCGTTGTTATTACAAGCTGCAAGCGCAAATACCATCATCAGCGCAAGCAGTAAAGCTATAATTTTTTTCAAAATCATTCCTCCGTTATCTTCCAAAATTGATTTCTAAAGAAACATCGCCGTCAAGCGGATCCCATACCGTGCCAACGTTCATTTCAAGATCGCCGCCGGAATTTTGTAGCCAATCCTCCGGTCCCGACCAACCTAAGGTGTTATATCCCTTAATATACATAGTGTTTACATCACTTGAAGTCATATTTGCTCCGTAGATATATCCGTTTGAACCGTCTGTGTATGCAGATTGTGTACTTTCTGCCTTGTGGCTAAAAGAAAAGTCAATATTATCTGCTCCGTTAAACGAACCAAATACAGCCGGTTCGTATATACCGCTGGATGCACCCGCTATATACAGATTAAACTCTCCACTGATCGACCGTTCCAACTTGGTAATATGTTGTGGTGTGTCCGTGGGGTTGTGACCTGACTTCAATGTTCTCATGATGTTTGGCCACTCGGTCGTATTCTGTACCCAATTTTTATCAAAGGTTTCAGCCATATCAAGAGCTTTGATTTTGAGCGTCAGCGTTCCTTCGTAATTTCCGATAACGCCGTCACCCGCACCTGTAACACCTTTGACCAGCTCGCCCGATAATGTCCATTCGGACATTAGACCGCTGATGCCCCAAAATGTAAATGTGTTGGTTGCGGTGGCGTTGTTAAACTTGATGGAGTACCCTTTGGAAGTTTCACCTTTTTCCTCGGCAAGCTTATTGGCTCGGCGGGAACATTCAGAGTAGAAGTCGTTTATTTCGGCCAGATTCTTTTCCAGCAGGTCGAGATACTTTTCAAGCTGCTTGTTTCCCTCAAGCCATTCCTTGCCGACTTTGAACGTGTTGACAAGCTGACCGAGAAGCGGAACTTTGTCCGTTCCTGTTGTTGCTGCAAAGGGGATTTTTGAAAAATACTTGCCTGTACTTGGGTTTAGCTTAATTTCTGCAGCCGTTACAATGGTGTTTACTGCGGATTCTGCAACCATCGAGTCCACGCCCTTGCCCTCGCCGTGAACGATATACGCATAATAATCGTTTACGCCGCCCGGTGAGCCGGGAGGTGTGGGAATAAAGGACAAAAGTCCTTGTATAATCTGATCGCCCCAATAAAGTGCCGCATCGGTTTCGACTCTGCCCGCAAGTTTTGCCACAAGCGCAATGCGGTCTGCGGTTAGATTCTTTTCCTTTAATACCTCATTGATGATCTTGTTCAGTTCCTCGTAGGTCAGACCGTTGCTGCCTATCAGTTCACCGTTAAAGGTAAGGTCGCCCATTTTCAGCACCACGGGATAGGATTTTCCGCCGCCCGTTGCCTTTTGGGTGATACGGTTATAGTCGATTCCGGGAATTTCCTGAATGTTTTCGGGGCCGTATGTAGTTTCAGTCGCCAAAGCGGTGAACGGTACGCACAGAAGGAGCATCGTGAGCGCGAGGCATAGGGTAAGCAATTTATTCAGCTTTTTCATTCGCTCACCTCCATATCTTCAAGTGCATCGTTGATCATTTCTTTCAACAGAAGGAGCTTTTCATCTTCCGGAAAAACTGCAAGTCCTTCATCAATATAGGCTCCCATAAGCGAAATTTCTTCGGCAGTCAATGCACACATTGCGGCATTGCGCCAATTCTTCACCTCATAGGGATTGGTTTTTAACGCTTGCTTTGCGTAGAATAGTGCTTCGGTATAGTTTTCGCTTTGGACACATTCCTCGGATTTTGCAAGCAGATAACCCTCATCGAACAGATATTTATCCCATTCACGCCCGATAAGGCTCGGTGTGTACGCACCATAGATGGTGTCCTCTAACTCACGGAGAGAGTTTCGAAGGTCGTAGAGAGCATCTACCTCCATCGTTCTGAGATAACTGAAATCCAGTCCTTCTTCGGGGAACATCGGCATAATTGATGCGATTGCAAGGGGCGTTACTGCCTCGTCATGCTTACCTTGAAAGTCAAGAAGCATTCCCTCAAAGTAGGTGGCATAGGGAGAGGAATAATTGATCTCGGCAATGGTATCCCATCCCGCATATCTGCTGTCTGCTGTGAAGGAGGCAAGTGTATCGCCCTCACCCTTGAGCCACAGCACGTATTCAACGGCGTATCTAAATGCGCTGACCGATGCACCTGCAAAGGAGTAGTAATATTCACTCTGCACGGTCATATTCAGCTCTGCCGCTTCGTCGCCGTATCCCTTGATATCGCCCATGACCTCTATAAAATCGGAGTAGGACGTTCCGTCGCCCACGGCGGGATCATCGCTTGTGCTTGGATTAAATATGTCCTTTATGCTGTCGCAAGCGCAAAGGGAGAGTGCAAGGACAAGCACAAGCAAAAGCGATAAGATTCGTTTTGTCAATTCGTTAACCTCCTTTCACGGAATCAAAGCAAACGGGCGGTGGCGGCTCGTTTTTACCGTCACCGCCCGTGTGGGTGATATGTCGTTATATCTTACTTCAAGATCTTGAACTTGCCGATCACGGGAAGCTCTTTTGCGCGTCCGTTGGCGGCATTGACGATGCCGAGGACGAGCATCACAAGGAACACAAGGTTCACGAGACCGAGAAGGGTTCCCACGAGGGAGCCGAGTCGCCAGC
>JAFSGO010000083.1 GCA_017440765.1 Clostridia bacterium | reverse complement strand
TTGCATGTTTTAATGAGCGCCGATAGTGCCATAACAACTGCCGCAGTCCCGACGCTGAGCATCAGATAGATAGCCGTTGCTTTCGTTTTATCAAACGAATCGGGCAACCCCACTTTGAGAATGTTCGCCCAATAATAATGCGATAAGTACAACGGCAAACTGAATTTCCCGAGAAATCTGAAAAAGCCGTTGTTGAACAGGCGCGCAACATAAGTTTGATTGCTGAAAACCAAACCGATAACCAACATGATCACGAGTATGTGGAATAAATCGTCCTGAATGGTGGGCTTTCGGATAACATACATGTACGCCACAAGCGAAGCCACGCCCGCATACTTGATAATCGTCAAAAGCACCTTTGAAAATACCGTCAATCGTTTTTCTTTAAACACTTCCGTGATCTGATACAGGATAACACCGACACCCAGATCCGCAAAGGCGCGCAAGTTACCGCGGTACGTAAAGCCCGCCCACCCGAACGGTAAGCGTATGGAGTTTGTTTGCACCGCAAAGTACCCGAGTATCAAAAACGTGATAAGAGGAATCATAACGCGTTCCGCGATGGTTTTATACTTTCGCAGAAGAGGATACAGAATCGCCATGCAAAGGAGCATTGAGGACAGATACCAGACGGCACCGTTGAGAGTAGACGTTCGGATGCCCGTCATGGTTAAAAGACCTAACTCCCATATACCGCCGCGAAGCATCGTGCCGATAGCGTCCACGCTGTAGCGGCAAACAACAGCGGTAGCAACAGCGCCGATGATCCACGAAACGATCATGTCGGGACATAGCGACAGATATTTCTTTTGATAAACCGTGCCGTTTCTGCGCCCAGATTTTGCGAATCAGTCTGAATTTTACGGATGCTTTTCATCATCAGGAATCCCGACAGGATGAAGAAAAACTCAACCGCAAAGGCACCGTTTAGAAACAAAGAGGATTTATTTCCAACAAAATTTCTGGAATGATGCAGAACAATGATGATGGAAAAAACAAAGCGCAGGAACTCCATTTCACCGACACTCTTATTGTTTTTTTGTAATCGATCCATACTGTTCTCCCAACAATGTTTGCAGTTTTACTTCAAGTCAAACTGTATCACGATATAACAAATTTGTCAATTCGAACCAAATCGGAGACCAACGAAAGCAAACGCGACACGACGCCGTCAGCGTCGTGTCGCGTTTAGTAGATTCATCTTATTTCAGTGCTTCGGAAACGGCAACCGCACACGCAACGGTCATACCGACCATCGGGTTGTTACCGGCGCCGATCAGACCCATCATTTCCACGTGAGCCGGAACGGAAGACGAACCCGCAAACTGGGCGTCACCGTGCATACGGCCCATGGTATCGGTCAAACCGTAGGACGCAGGGCCTGCTGCCACGTTATCGGGATGCAGGGTACGGCCCGTGCCGCCGCCGGATGCCACGGAGAAGTATTTTTTGTTATTCTCCATTGTCCATTTCTTATAGGTGCCGGCAACCGGATGCTGGAAGCGGGTCGGGTTGGTGGAGTTACCGGTGATGGAAACCTCAACCTTCTCGTGCTTCATGATCGCAACGCCTTCGGAAACGTCGTTGGCACCATAGCATTTGACTTTGGCGCGCTCGCCGTCGGAGAACGCTTTTTCACGGACGATCTTAAGTTCGTCGGTGTAGAAATCATACTCGGTCTCCACGTAGGTGAAGCCGTTGATGCGGCTGATGATATACGCCGCGTCTTTGCCGAGACCGTTTAAGATAACGCGAAGCGGCTGTTTGCGCGCTTTGTTTGCGGTGCGGGCAATACCGATAGCGCCTTCAGCGGCCGCGAAGGACTCGTGACCTGCCAAAAACGCAAAGCAATCGGTTTCTTCCGACAAGAGCATCTTGCCGAGGTTACCGTGACCGAGGCCGACGCTACGCTGCTCGGCAACCGAACCGGGGACGCAGAACGCCTGCAAGCCCTCGCCGATAACGGCGGATGCCTCGGCAGCTTCTTTTACACCGCGTTTGAGGGCGAGTGCGACGCCCAGGGTATACGCCCACACTGCGTTTTCAAACGCGATGGGCTGTACGCCTTTGACGATCGCTTCCACGTCAATGCCCTTGCTCAGGCAAAGCTCGCGGCAAGCTTCCATCGAACCGAGGTCGTTCTCGGCCAAAAACTTTTCAATTTTAGCAAGGCGTCTGTCCTTGCCTTCGAATTTTACATCGTTCGCCATGTCTGCAACCTCCTCTTATTCTTCACGGGGGTCAATGTACTTCGCTGCAGAATCGAAGCGACCGTACTGACCGATGTTTTTGTTGTAGGCCTCGTTCGGCTCCATGCCGTGACGGATGTCTTCCAGCATTTTGCCGAGGCGGACGAACTGATAGCCGATAACTTCGCCCTCTTCATCCAGCGCGATTTTGGTGACGTAGCCCTCTGCCATTTCCAAGAAACGCACACCCTTCGCCTTGGTGGAATACATGGTACCCACCTGCGAACGCAGGCCTTTACCGAGATCTTCCAAACCGGCACCGATGGACAAGCCGTCCTCGGAGAAAGCGGATTGGGTACGGCCGTATACAATCTGCAGGAACAGCTCGCGCATGGCGACGTTGATCGCATCGCACACGAGGTCGGTGTTGAGGCATTCGAGCAGGGTCTTGCCGGGCAGGATCTCCGCCGCCATTGCCGCAGAGTGGGTCATGCCGGAACAACCGATGGTTTCTACCAGCGCTTCTTCAACGATACCGTCTTTGACGTTCAGCGTCAGTTTGCAGGTGCCCTGCTGCGGTGCACACCAACCCACGCCGTGGGTAAGACCGGAAATGTCGGCGATCTGTGTAGCTTTTACCCATTTGCCCTCTTCGGGAATGGGAGCCGGGCCGTGATGCGGGCCCTTCTTCACTATACACATTTGTTCAACTTCATGGGAATAGTTCATATTGTTACTCCTTTCGGATTTTAATGCATCTTGTATTATACCCCGATTTCGCGAGAAACGCAAGGGGCTTGTCCTAGAATTTGGTCTTTTTTACAAAAAAAAGACCGACGGTTTTCTTGCCGTCGGTCTTTTGCTTGTTTGTTTATTCGTCTTTTGAAGCCGGCTTACGCAACATCTGGCGCATTTGATGCACCTCGGAAGCGTGCTTCGCGAGATCTTCTTCCGTGCGCTTAAGCAGATCGTCCACGAAATCCTGCGCGCCTTTGCGCATCTCGCGGCATTTGAGCTGAGTCTGCGTGGCGATCTCATTTGCCTTCTGTGCCGCCTGCTTGACGACTTCTTCCTGCATCACCATGGCACGTGCGCGCTCCTCGGCAGCACGGACGATGTCCTCGGCTTCTTTCTTGGCGGTATCAAT
Organism: Clostridia bacterium; assembly: GCA_017440765.1. GTDB lineage: Bacteria > Bacillota > Clostridia > Oscillospirales > Acutalibacteraceae > RGIG3009. Next base: position 5,074 of record JAFSGO010000083.1, on the reverse strand, counting down.
GATGTCGACGCGGTCCGCTACGATGGATTTCGCTTGACGGATCTCACTGGGCATGTTGCCGCGAATATCGTCAATAATATCACGCAACTTATCCGCTTCGACCAAGCATTTGCCGCCGGACAACGGTAACCCCCACGCCTTGTCGATCATTTCATCGATCTGATCCAGTAAATTTTCGATAGTCATGTTTCTTCGTTCCTTCCGTATTTTTCTAAGATATCCTTAACAATGCACGCTGGCACAAATTCACGAATATCACCGCCGAGTTCCGCCACTTGCTTGACCAAGCTGGACGACAGATACATATACTCGGCATTCGTCGTCAAGAAAACTGTTTCCACCGAAGGGTTGAGTTTGCGGTTGGTGAGTGCCATCTGAAATTCGTATTCGAAATCCGACATGGCGCGCAAGCCCTTGACGATCACCGTCGCGTTCTTTTCACGGGCATATTCCGCAAGCATGCCGCCGTAGGCGTCCACTTCCACGTTCGGCAGATCCGCGGTAGCACGCCGAAGCAATTCCACGCGTTCGTCTTGTGTGAATAACGGATGTTTATTGTTGTTGACCATGACAACGACGATCACTTTATCGAACATCGCTGCCGCGCGGGCAATGATGTTTAGGTGACCGCAGGTCACCGGATCAAAACTGCCCGGACAAATTGCCAGTTTCATATACGACCTCTATTCTTTTTCGCGGTACAACCGAACGGTTACCCGCCCGTACCGATAGGATCGGTGCAACGAAAACGCACCGACGGTTTCGGGTAACTCGGTTTCGCGATCGCTTTCGCACACCACCGTGCCGCCTGCCGCCACCTTACCGGAAAGTTGTTCCAAGCACGGTACGAGCAACTCTGCCGCGTACGGCGGATCCAAAAACACCAGGTCAAACGGCCCTGTCGCGTGCGCTAAATACTCCAACGAATCACGGTTTACCACTTCGGCACCCGCTTCCAGCTTGGTTGCCCGCAGGTTACGGCGGATCACCTCCACCGCCCGGCGGCTGCGATCCACAAACACGCATGATCTGGCGCCGCGGCTGAGTGCTTCAATTCCCAGTTGCCCCGAACCGGCAAACAGATCCAGCACGCGCCGCCCCTCAATTTCAAAACAGATGGCGGAGAACAGTGCTTCTTTGACCCGCTCGACCGTGGGACGTGTGTCCAACCCCTCGAGCGTTTCCAAGCGACAGCCCCGCGCTGTTCCGGTAATAACTCTCATACAACCTCTATCTATTATCCCATTATCCGCTGATAATGTCAATATTTTTTATCAAATCGCCGCTTTCAGCGCGTCAACACGGTCAGTACGCTCCCAAGCAACGTTCAAATCCTCGCGGCCGATATGACCGTATGCCGCGAGGTTACGGTAAATGGGTTTGCGCAATTCGAGTGTGTCAATAATTGCCGCGGGACGGAAATCAAATACGCGTTTTACCGCTGCGGCAAGCGCCTCGTCGGAAACCGTGCCGGTGCCACGCGTATCCACACGCACCGATACCGGGTTTGCCACGCCGATAGCGTATGCCAGTTGCACCTCGCATTGTGTTGCCAATCCCGCCGCGACCACGTTTTTCGCCGCGTAACGCGCCATATACGACGCGGAACGGTCCACTTTCGTGGGATCTTTACCTGAGAAAGCGCCGCCGCCGTGGCAAGCGTAACCACCATAGGTGTCCACGATGATCTTACGGCCGGTCAGACCGCTGTCACCTTGCGGGCCGCCCACCACAAACCGTCCGGTGGGATTTACAAAAATCTTGGTGTTCTCGTCCATCAGTTCAGCGGGTACTACCGCTTTGATGAGCTTGTCCGTAACATCGGCACGGATCGTTTCCAGTGTGACGTCGGGATCGTGCTGGGTGGACACGACGACGGTATCCACGCGCACCGGCATGTTCCCATCGTATTCCACCGTGACCTGCGTTTTGCCGTCGGGACGCAGATAAGAAAGCGTTCCGTTTTTACGCAGCGCCGTCAGTTCTTTTGCCAAACGATGCGCGAGCGAAATCGGAAGCGGCATGAGTTCAGGCGTTTCGTCACACGCAAAGCCAAACATGAGGCCCTGATCGCCTGCGCCGATGCGGTCGTACACATCGCCCGTTTCATCACCGCGCACCTCGATCGCCTTGTTGACGCCCATGGCAATATCCGGTGACTGCTCGTCCAGCACGGTCATCACCGCGCAGGTGTTGCCGTTAAAGCCGACTGCCGCGTTGTCGTACCCAATATCGTTTACCACACCGCGCACGATGCTTTGGATATCCACCGAAGCACTTGTGGTGATCTCACCCATCACCATCACCATACCGGTGGTAGTCACCGTCTCACACGCAACGTGTGCCTCGGGATCCTGCCCGATGATTGCGTCCAGCACCGCATCGGAAACCTGGTCGCAGACTTTATCGGGATGTCCTTCGGTTACGGATTCGGATGTAAAAAAATGTCTTGCCATACGTTATTTCTCCTTTTCTTTGCGAAAAAAGCGCCCCGTACAGAATACGGGGCGTATCTCCACCTCATCTGTCGGTCAAAACCGCAGGATTTAGCACCTTGCACACTTGCAGGTTGCCGGGCTTCACAGGGCCTGTCCCTCCGCCGCTCTTGATAAGGACCTATTCACTTTGCAGGTATCATTGTATCACATTTTGTCGGTTTGTCAATACAAAAGTGTAATGGTATGTAACCGATGGAAGGTTTCTCCTGCTTTTACGCAGTGAATACCAACCTTTTTGGTGATGTCGCCGTCGTGCCCCACCACATCGGGGAAGCCACACCACGGCTCCACACACAGGAAAGGCGCCTTGTACGGCTGCCACAACAAAAGATGGTCAAAACCTTCATAACGAACCTCGACGCCGCGTCCGGTCTCTTTGTGGCGCAATACCAGCGAGTTGGATTTTGTTCCGTCACGGAAATTCAGGGAATCGTTGATAAAATCCTCCTCACGCAAAGGAAAAACCTTGTTGTTGTTTAGCATAAGAATTTTATCGTCCCTCTCGCGGGGAGCCGGTATTGTGTACAGCGTTTCCGCCTCGGGGAATACGATCTCGTACGCATTGATGCCTTCGGGACATGAATATGCTTCGTGCGCACCAATCGACATATACAGCGGCTTCTCTGCGGGATTGGTCACGTCGTACGCGACCTCGATCGTGTCGCCGTTCAAGCGATAGGTAATGCGAAGTTCATACGCAAACGGGAAGTTCACACGGCTTTCCTCGTCATCGCGCAGTAAAAAGGTGGCTTCGGTTTCGGTAGCGCTCTCCACCTCAAACAATTTGGTCCACGCATATCCGTGTTTTGGCAACGAATACGTTTTGCCCTCATAGTGGTACTCATCATTTATCAAACCGCTGCAGATCGGGAACAGTACCGGTGCGTGCTTACCCCAAAATTTAGGGTCGCCGTTCCACAGATATTCCGTGCCGTTTGCCGCGAGTACCGAGGTCATCTCGGCGCCCTTTTCCTTGATCGTGACGGTCATTGCTTCGTTTTTCAGTGTAATCATGGTGTTTCGCTCCTTTTTACTTCTCCCACTTATCACACAGCGCGTGAAGTTGCGCCGTAAATTTGGCCAGATCTTTGTTTGCGCGGCCGCGGCTTTTTTCAATAACGCCCATAAGCCGCTGCCCCGCGGCGACCAGCTTGGCAAACACCGTGTTTTCACGGCGAACGTCACCGCTTTTGCGTTCAATGCGCCGACGGCTGCCCTGCTCGACTTGGGCGTCTTCCAAGAGCTCCCACGCATCCCCGCTGTACGGTGCGGTGGCGATTTGTTGTTGCTCGCTTGTAAGGCGGGCGGCGAGCGTTTCGCACGCACCCTCGTCGCCGTGGCAGACGAATATTCTCGTCGGTTTCGGATCAAACGAAGCCGCCCAGTTGAGTAACCCCTTGTCGTCAGCGTGACTGCTGATGCTGCTCATCTTTGTGATTTCAGCATTGACCTCGATGGTTTCACCGAACAATTTCACTTCTTTGGCACCGTCCAGCAACAAACGGCCAATCGTGCCCTCTGATTGATAACCGACGAACAGAATGGTGCTGTCCGCCCGCCATAGATTGTGCTTGAGATGATGGCGAATACGTCCCGCTTCACACATGCCGCTGGCGGATAAGATCACTTTCGGGCGCTTGTCGGCATTGATCGCACGTGAATCGTCCGCCGTTATCGAAACAGAAAGTCCTGCAAAACTAATGGGGTTTTTCCCATTTTCCACCAGTGCGCGGGTTTCCTCGTCGTAACACTCGATAGCGGAAGGCCCGAAAATGCGGGTGGCTTCCACCGCGAGCGGACTATCCACTACCACCGAAAACTCGCCATGACCTTTCACTAAATTCTGTTCCTTGATCTGACGAATGAAATACAACATTTCCTGCGTGCGCCCTACCGCAAACGACGGAATCACCACGTTGCCGCCACGGTCAAAGGTGCGCTGAATCACCGCAGCCAGATCGCGAACGTAGTCGGGCTCTTCCTCGTCGTGACTGCGATCACCGTAGGTGGACTCCATCACCACGTAATCCGCGGTTTTGAGCAGCTGCGGGTCGCGCAGAATGGGTTTGTTGACGTTACCGATGTCACCGGAAAAGACGATTCGTTTTTTCTCATCGTTTTCTTCGGCCGTCACCGTGATGGAGGACGAACCGAGCAGATGCCCTGCATCGGTAAATCGAACGGACACTTCGGGGAACATCGTGTACTCGGTATCGTAATCGCACGGTACGAAATGCGGCAACACGCCCTCAACGTCCTGCATGGTATACAGCGGTACATACGGCGGCTGTCCGGCGCGCTTTGCTTTGCGGTTGCGCCACTGCGCTTCAAACTCCTGAATATGCGCGGAATCACGCAGCATGATCTGACACAGTTCGGTCGTTGCACGGGTGGCATACACCTGCCCGCGGAATCCGTTGGCATACAACATCGGAATCTTGCCCGAATGGTCGATATGCGCGTGCGTCAGCAAGACGGCATCGATTAGCGAGGGTGCAACGGGAATCTCTTGGTTTTCAAACAAATCGCGTCCCTGCTCCATTCCGCAGTCGATAAGTATCTTTTTGCCGCCGACA
>JAFSGO010000082.1 GCA_017440765.1 Clostridia bacterium | reverse complement strand
GTGCTGATCCTGCCGACCTCGTTGGCAGTTTCGATCATATCGTTTACGGTTTGGACCAGAATGCGATACAGCTCTTCGTTTTTAGTGTAAGAATACACGAAGGCAGCGCCGCGCATCATTTTTCCCCAATACTCACCGCGCCAGCCGTTGTCAGTATCGGCCTCCTCACGGAATTGCTGAACGAAACGGTTCCACAATTCGGGTTTTAATAATTGGGCGTTTTCGACAAAAGCAAAGGCATCATCCATAAAGCCGGTGTATTTTGCGGTGTTTGAATAATCCACAAAAAGTTTATCCGTTTGGATTCTCGGAAAATTGGCGGTTTTTTGTTCGTAAAAATTAGTTCTCATTTTACGGCCTCCTCATACGTTGAGTGATATTATCTTTTTCATACCATATTTTTGGGAGAAAAGCAAGGGAAAGCACCTATTTTACATCAATATTCCTTGTTTTTACATTCAGTTTTCGGGTTTTGACGGAAATGTTTACTCTATTGGTGTGAGGACAGGCAAAAAAGCCCTTCTTTCTTCATACAGTGTGGAGAAAGGACGGTTTTTATGTTACTTGAAATGTTCGGGGCTCTGTCGCGCAATTTCTTCATGGCGCTCCAGGTCGTCAACACCGGCTCGTTCCCACATCCGCTGTCGGCAGAGGAAGAGTTGTCTTGTTTGGTGGCGTTCCGCGAACGGGACGATCTCGCGGCACGCAATCGTTTGGTGGAGCACAACCTGCGCTTAGTGGCACACATCATCAAAAAATATTACAGTTCTGCGCGCGATCAGGATGATTTGATTTCCATTGGTACCATCGGGCTGATCAAGGCAATCAATACCTTTGACTATACCAAGGGGGTGCGGTTGGCGACCTACGCGGCGCGGTGCGTGGAAAATGAAATTTTAATGTACTTCCGCGCCAACCGCAAGACGGCGCAGGACGTGTCCATTATGGAGCCGATCGAAACGGATAAGGAAGGACACTCGTTGACGTTGATGGACGTCATCACGCAAGACGATACGATCTTGGAGGATCTGGATCTTAAGATCAATTCCACCAAGCTCTATCGGTACATGGAGGAAACGCTGAATGAGCGGGAAAAGGAGATCATTCAGTGGCGGTACGGCTTGATCGCCGACCCGCTGACGCAGCGGGAGGTGGCCAAAAAACTGGGTATTTCGCGTTCGTACGTGTCGCGTATCGAAAAGAAAGCGCTCGAAAAATTGCGCAAGCGGTTTGAACGGGGCGACGTGCGACCGAACCTATATCGCAAACCGTAAAAAAAGCACCCGATGCCAAACGGCATCGGGTGCTTTACAATTTAAGAATTAGTCCTCGCGGCGGTGGGAGTCACGGCGGCGGAAACCACCCTGACGGGATGCCGGACGGCGGGGCTCGTCATCGGATTCCTCAACGGTCAAGCCCTCAACCTGCACCAGCGCATCGCGGCGGGAGAGATTGATACGGCCCTGCTCGTCGATCTCGACGACCTTGACGAGGATCTCGTCACCGACGGTGACAACGTCCTCGACCTTCTCCACGCGTTTGACGTCCAGCTTGCTGATGTGCACCAGGCCTTCCTTGCCGGGAGCGATTTCAACGAACGCGCCGAACGCCATCAGACGGGTTACGCGGCCTTTGTAGATCGCGCCAATCTCGGGATCCTTGGCGATGGTTTCGATGATGGCAAGCGCCTGCTTCGCGTTTTCGGTGTTGACAGCGGCGATAAACACGGAGCCGTCTTCTTCGATAGTGATATCGCAGTTGCAGTCTGCCTGGATCTTCTGAATGACCGAGCCGCCCTTACCGATGACTTCGCGGATCTTATCCACGTCGATCTTGGTGGAGAGCATCTTCGGTGCCCAGGGCGAGAGTTCCTCACGCACAGCCGGAATGGCTTTGAGCATGATCTCGTCGAGGATGTACAGACGGGCCTTGTAGGTCTTTTCCAGCGCCTCTTTGATGATGGCGGGGGTCAAGCCGTGCACTTTCAGGTCCATCTGGATCGCGGTGATACCTTTGTGAGTACCGCCCACCTTAAAGTCCATATCGCCGAAGAAATCTTCGAGACCTTGAATGTCGACCATGGTCATGAAGCGGTCGCCCTCGGTGATAAGACCGCAGGAGATACCGGCAACGGGCGCCTTGATCGGTACGCCGGCCGCCATCAGTGCGAGCGTAGAGCCGCAGATGGATGCCTGCGAGGTGGAGCCGTTGGAGGAGAGAACCTCGGACACCAGACGCATGGTGTAGGGGAATTCTTCTTTGCTGGGAAGCACCGGCACGAGGGCGCGCTCTGCGAGGGCGCCGTGACCGATCTCACGACGGCCGGGGCCGCGGGAGGGCTTGGTTTCGCCGACCGAGTAGGACGGGAAGTTGTAGTGATGCATGTAGCGCTTCTCGGTTTCATCATCCAGACCGTCGAGCAGCTGCGCATCGTCTGCGTTGCCGAGGGTGACGGTGGTGAGCACCTGTGTCTGGCCGCGGGTGAACATACCGGAGCCGTGTACGCGGGGGAGCAGATCCACTTCAGCGGCGAGCGGGCGGATCTCATCGATCGCACGGCCGTCCACGCGCTTGCCGTCGTCTAACAACCAGCGGCGCACCACGTATTTTTGCAGTTTGTACAAGCACTCGTCGATCTTACCGATCTGCTCGGCATAGACCTCGTCAAATTTCTCGTGCACTTTGTCGTACACGGGGAGCAGACGCTCGTCACGGACGAGTTTGTCGTCAGTATCCAGCGCATAGCGGACGTCTTCGATCGCGAACTCTTTGATCGCTTCGAACATTTCCGGATCGGGATCGTTGGATTCAAATGCAAATTTCGGTTTGCCGATCTCTGCCTGAATACCTTTGATGAATTCCACGATCTGTTGGTTGGCCTCGTGGCCTTTCATGATACCTTCGAACATGGTGTCGTTGTCCACTTCATTGGCACCTGCTTCGATCATGGCAACCAGATCGGCGGTGGAAGCGACGGTAACGTGCATGTCGGATTTCTTTTCCTGCTCGGCGGTGGGGTTGATAACGTACTCGCCGTCAACCAAGCCGACCACAACACCCGAGATCGGGCCGTCCCACGGAATATCCGAGATAGAGATGGCGATGGAAGCGCCGATCATCGCGGTGGTTTCCGGCGGGCAATCGGGATCCACGGACATGACGGTGCAGACGATGGAAACGTCGTTGCGCATATCCTTCGGGAACAGCGGGCGGATCGGGCGGTCGATGACGCGTGAGGTCAGGATCGCTTTTTCGGTCGGGCGACCTTCACGGCGCTGGAACGAGCCGGGAATATGACCCACAGCGTACAGTTTTTCTTCGTAGTCTACGGAAAGCGGGAAAAAGTCCACGCCTTCACGGGGTTTTGCCGAAGCGGTGACGTTGCACAGAATCGAGGTGTCGCCGTAGCGCACCATGCAGGAACCGCTGGACAGTTGAGCCATTTTACCGGTTTCGACTTTCAAAGGACGGCCGGCAAGGGTGGTTTCGAATACGCGATAGTTTTCGAACATGTTACATTCCTCCGTTTATACTATATTTCCTAAACGGTATGCGGATGAGATTTTTAGCAATAAAACCGATACTCTTTCGCAAAAGTACCCGTTTCACTGCTAAAAAATCACGACCCCGCATACCGATTTAGTTCAAGGGTAATAAAGCAGGTTGAGGCAGGAGAGCGTGCCGCTCGCCTGCCTCAGTGACTCCTTATTTACGCAGACCCAGTTTCTCGACGATCGCGCGATAACGCATGATGTCTTTCTTCATCAAGTAGTTGAGAAGGCCACGACGGCGACCGACCATTTTGAGAAGACCGCGACGGGAGTGATGATCCTTCTTATGCTCTTTCAAGTGCTCAGTCAGATCGTTGATGCGGCGGGTCAGTACCGCGATCTGGACTTCGGGAGAACCCGTGTCACCCTCGTGGGTGGCATACTGCTGCATGATTTCGGTTTTTTCGTTTGCTAACATGGTTTTACACCTCTTTTAATATTTCCGCAGATCCAGAAAGGGAAACGGTGCGTCCCAAAAGGGCATACTCCGCAGACCGGATCAGGGATGTGCACATTCGCGTGCTAGGGTAGTATAACACAGAATATTCCGCTTGTAAAGAGAAATTTTAAAAAAGATACAATCGCACTCACGGTCAGTACAACATAGTTTCGATGCGGTTGGGCATACATATACTGAACGGTACGAAACGGGAAGGAGAAACGCTATGACCTTTGGTGCCGGTGCGGGCGCACGGGCGGTGTTGCGAACGGTGGTGATCGTCGTGAGTGCAGCCGTTACCATGCTGATACGCCGGATAACGGATTCGCTTTGGTGCTTAACACCGGCAGTGGTTGCCGTTTTCTTGCTTGTATGGTATCTGCCGCGGCTGACACGGTCACTTTACGGTGAGATGGACGATAGGCGAATAACCGTGCAATACGGCGTATTATGGCAACGGGAAACGGTGGTATCGCTAAGTTCTTTGCGCACCTTTGAAACGTGGACGCCGCCCTTACACCGCTTGTTTCATTGCCGCACGGTGGTGTTGCGATTTGCGGGCGGTTGTGCAGTGCTGCCGCTGTTGGATAACGATACTGCCAAGCACTTGACGGCGCGATTGGAGGAATGCTGATGGAACAACGACCGCACGGTGCTTATATCATATACGATATGCGGCGATGGTGGTTGCTTTTGCTCGGATCGTTCTTATATCTGTTGATGCCGTCGACCGATCTGCGCACAGCCCTACGCGTGCTTTTGTTGTGTGCGGCACTGCTTGGGTATTCGGCGGCAAAACGGAGGAGCAGTCGGTATCGGGTGGGATGCACACAAAACAGGTTTTACAGTATCGGCGTGCGGCAGGGGATCTTTATGCGCCATTCGTTGCATATTCGCGCGGAGGATGCGACATCGGTTGAAATCGAGCGTACGTTACTGCTTGCCTTGTGCGGCGGGCGCCGCGTGCGCGTGAATACCGCCGGCTTGCGGCGGCGGTCGGATGCCGTGCTGTACCTATCGGCTGAGCAGGTGCGGCGCTTGTTTTTACTCAAAGACCGTTCGGAGCAGCGGTTTCGGGCGCGGCTGTGGCCGGTGATCGTGATGGCAGTCAGCGGCTCCAATGCGGCGGTGGGACTGCTGACCGCCGCACCGGCTTTGCGTCAACTGAGTACACTGCTCAGCGAGTGGTTTTCGGTCGATGCGGTGGGATTGTTGCAACGCTTTCCGATCGCACAGCTTCCGTCGGCGTTGCGGCTTGTCGCCAATTTACTGTTGATCGGCTGGGGCGTGGCAGTGCTGAATACGTTTTTGAGGTATATCGGCTTTTATGCGGCTGTACAAAACGATCAGTTGCATTTGGTATCGGGCTTGTTTACACGTCGCGATGTGTTGATCGACCGTGATAAGATCACGGCATTGGAATTGCGGCAAACGCTGTTGATGCGACTGCAGGGACTGTATACGGCGGTGATCACGGCGGCGGGATACGGCAGAGATTTAGGGGCTCGGCCCGTGCTCATTCCGGCGGCTGATCCCAAGACCTTGTGCGAAGGGTTGGAGCGTCTGTTGCCGGGATACCCTTTAAAAAAAGGAAAAATCAAGGCGGCACGCCGAGCGTGGTGGCGGTACGTGGCGTTACCGCTCGTTGTGACAACCGTTAGCGTGTTGCCATGGATAGCAGGCGGGTTTTGGCAGATACCGGCATTCGTGTGTACGGTATTGGGACTATGGTGGCTTGCCGTGCGCTTGTTCGGGTTTTGCGGTGCCGGATTCGGCGCTGACGAGGCCGCCGTGACGGTCTGGTATCCCCGCGGACTTGCGTTTTACCGGGTGTATTTGCCGCGTGAGGCGGTGGACCATATCACCGTGACGCAAAGCGTATGGCAACGCCGAAACGGCACTTGTACCGTGACGGTGCGCAGCTTTGGCGATAAGAAACGGCGGCATCGGGTGTGGGGGTTGCCGTATGAGCCCGTCATCTATGAAATCGGCAAATAAAAACGCCGCGAAGGGGACTCCCTTCGCGGCGTTTTGCGGTGTAATTTAAGAAATACTTTCACCGGCTAAGAATTTTTGATAGTCGTTTTGCAACTTTTGCACGTCCCTGGCATTCAGCAAATGCTTTTCGCCGGAATTGTGTACGGCAATGCAATAGCCGGCGGTGTATTCGTAGATGCGGATAGCGGTTGCCGAACCGTGTTGCTTCATCGGTGTAAATTGTATCGTTAGTATCGGCGCACCGGCGGGCGTTTCGTTGGTGGCACCTACCCGATACAAGCTGAGCAGAGAAGAATACAAGGTGCGGAAGTCGGGAGTGCTGTAGGTCTTGCCGTCAGCCGTGACGGTCAAGTTCTTATCCGTGTCTTCCTCGTCGGGGTTGTGTGCCAACGAGAAGGTCTTGGCATCCCCGTTATCGGTGATTGAAATCGAGGTAAGATTCGTGATGTGCTGGAAATACAGCATATCGTCTGCAACGTCCTCGTATTGCGCGTCTACCCAAGTGGAAACGGCACTCGGTGCAAACAGATACACCACGGGGATCAGCTTGTTTTCGGCATATACGACACCGTAGTAATTGCCGTCTTTATCGGTCTTACCGAGCTTGATGGTGTAGTTAAAAGTGCTGTGATACGAGATTTTAGTATCAACGTTGCCGTCGTCACCCTTCGTTTCGGTGGTACGCTTTAACGACAGATTGACCGTGCACACCGAATAGGGCGTGGACAGGCCGTAAGTTGTTAAATCTGCCGCCGTGGGACGAAGCGCCACAATGTCGGATGCCGTTAATCCGGAGAAAGTGCCGTAAGAGATCAGCGCGCTGTTGGGATCCACCGCATGGAAATACGGCTTTTGAACGGCGTAGCCCGAGATCACCAGATTTTCTTGAGGATTCTCCGGCAGTTCGGAAATTTGAAAAAAGACGGTCTGCGGCCGCACGGTTCCGGCGAGCGTGACGTCACGCACAACGACCGTATCGGTGCTTTCCTCTGCCGTGGGAGCCGTAACGGGCATCCGATTGATATATTGATTGGGCTCGCAGGTAACGGTTTCACAGAAGGTCGGGTCCAGCAAATAAATAGCGTTTTTGCCGACCTCGCGCACGTAATAGCCCTCACCGGAAGGAGAAAGATCGCCGATCTCAAAGGCAAAAGACGAACCGTCGGAATAAGCGGCGGAGACGGTGGTATTTGCTTCGCCAAACCCAAAATCGGCAGGGGTTTCCGTTGTTTCCAATACGAGACGGGCGGCAGTCACGTTAAGCAGTGAATCCGCGGTGCCTGAAAGCCCCGTGTGATCGAGCGGCAAGTCCTCGTATCCTTTCACGGTATACAACTTGTCTTTGGTCATTTCAATGGTATACGAGCCGTCGGCAAAGGAAATTTCAGCAGAAGACAACGTAACGGTCTTCTCATCGGTTTTGTCAAACAGCACGACGGACGTATCCACAACGGGATCGTCGTTTGTGTTATCGTCTTTCTCGGGAAGCAGCAACAATAGGCCTGCCAACAGCCCGCCGACCACCGCAAGCGCGATGACGGCGTACAGCAGCGAGCGGGTGCGTTTGGTCATCGTACTCATAAGTGCCTCCTCTTAAAGAAGACGACCAAGCAGATGGCGACCAACACCAACGGGATGCCCAATGTGAACACACCCAGGCCGAGCACCTGAGCGGTCAGCGTGGAGAAGGAAAGCATTTCTGCCGATAAATTTTTGCCGGAAATCACAACGGTGTCGCCAAGACTGCACATCGTGCGCAACGGCTCAATCGCCAAGCTCTCATTCTCGTACTGCGACGAAGCGATACGGTTGGCAAACTCACAGCTGCCGCTGACAACGATATAGTTTTGTACGCTTTCATTGTTGACCACGTTATAGTCGCGGGCATATGCCATACCGATGAGCGGATACTCCTCCGCCTCAATCTGTGTGACATCGTCGTTGCTTTCGGCGGCTAACAGATCGCTGAGAGGGGTCAGACGGGTGCTCTCGGGAAAGGCGACCAGTGCATGATTGGTCAGCAGTTCCTTATCGGTGTCACTGCTTTTGGCGGTGAGCAACTGCAGTGTCAGAGGCATGATGATCTTCTTGCCGGCAATGGTCTCGGTTAAGTTAGACGAGGCAATCGTGGTCAGTGGCCAATACGGATAGCTGCCGTAAATATCCATCGGATAGTTGTTGGCATCGGTTTCCATGATGATGTTTGAGGTAACGGTGATGCCGTAATCGACGGAGAGAAAATCATACAAATTGGGGCAAGTACCGGCATAGGTTGCAAATACAAACAAGTTGCGCCCGAGGTTGCCGTCGTTGTGCAGCCAGTCGCGCAGGCGCTTGATTTCGTCTACGGAATAGTCCTTGGCAGGGCCGACGATGGCGAGCGCACCGGTGGTGTCACTGATTTTTCCGGCGCTGGTAAAATCCAAGGTTTGCGTGTGATAACCGTTAAGCTCGTACAACTTTTTGAGAGCGGCAATGGCATTCTCATCCTCGTCGTGGCCGGTTAAGAAGGTGACGGTGACGGATTCTCCGCCGCATACGCTGCTGATATTGGTGGCGAGTTTTTGTTCAACGAGCGAGGTAACGGTATAGGAGTAGGTAGTATAGTCCATATCCTCTTGCAGTAAATCGTTCAAAGAGATCATGCGATACTGATCGCCGCAGGTGAACAAAATGTCGCCGCTGGTCGCGTCGTATTTTTCTTTGAACGACGCCGCCTGGGTGGGATTCTTTTCGAGGTCCACGTAGGTGGTGGTGATCTTGCCGTTACTTAAGGTTTTGTATTCCTCGGCAAACAGATAGAATTGACGAAAGATCGTATCGTATTCCTCGCTGCCTGTACTCGGTTGAGAAAAATAGTCTTCTCCGAACAGCACCGTGATCGCGACCTCGGATGACACCGTTTCTGCCAAGGAACGACTCTCCTCGGACAAGGAATAGGTCTGATCGGCGGTCAGGTCCAGCGTCCATGGGAAACGGTCTGCCAGAATACCGCAGATGACGTTGATCAGCACAACCACCGCCACGACCACGACGGTGATCGCCGTAGCGGTGGTACCCAGACGCAGCTTGCGATTGGAACGCCAGTTGAGTTTGGGGAGCTTCGGGGCCTTCTTTTTCTTTGTATCGGATGCCTCGGTGGCGACTTCCGCGGGGAGGGTTTCCGATTTATCGGGAGTGTTTTTGATCTCATCAAAGTTGCTCATATCGTGTTGCCTCCTCTCGTTAATTCCAACGTTTGCGGTCGAGTACACGAACCGTTACAAACAAAAACAATGCCGTCATGCTGACAAAGAAAATAATATCATCATACTGCATCAGTCCGCTGGTAAAAGTGGAATACCGTTTGGATATTGACAGAAAATCAGTGATGGTGACGACGAGCGTGCTGGAGGACAACATGGAACCGATGCTGTCGACCATCAGCAGCGCAAATGAAGCTAAGAAGGTGCCGAGCGCGGCGACAAACTGGCTTTCGGTCAGGCAAGAGATTAACAGACCAATAGCGATGAGCATCGCACCGAGCAATAAAAGACCGATAAAGTTGCCGAAGATCACCAGCCAATCGGGGGTGACTTTGACGGCAATGATGACGGCAAACACCAGCATGATGGAAATGCCGATGGCAAACAGCAACAACGCGGCGAAGAACTTGCCCAGTACGATGCCGGTCAAACTGACGGGGGCGGTGAGCAACGCTTGATCCGTCTTTTGACGCTTGTCGTCACTCATCAAACGCATGGTCAGTACCGGCAGAACGAGTAATACTAAGAACGTCATTACCGAGCTGAACACATAGGATAAGTCGGCATACCCGTTTGCCAAGTTATACATAAAGAAATAGTACCCGCTGAGGCCGTAGATCATCGCAAGCACGACGTAGCCGATCGGGGAGGTGAAATAGGTTTTAAATTCACGTTTAAAGATCGCACTCATTTTGATTTACCTCCTTTACGGGTGGTTTGCGGTAACTGTTCGCGCGTGAGTGAAATAAAGATCTCCTCAAGCGACATTTCCATCGAACGCAAGCCGAGCAGGGGATACCCCTCTTTGGAGAGCGCCGTAAACAGCGCGCGACGGAAATCGGCACCGTCTTGCGGTTCGATGGCGTATTCGTACACGCCGTCCTCTTTTTCACCGTAGCATACGACGTCCTCCACACCGGGGAGGTGGGTGAGAATATCGGTCACGCGTTTCTCATCACCCGCAATGAGCGCCATCCGACGGCGGTCGGACGAGTATTTTTCGGAAAGCGCGGAGGCGGTATCGTCGGCAACGAGTTTACCCTCGTTGATAATGATGATGCGATCGCATACTGCTTCGATCTCCTGCAGAATGTGCGAGGAGAGGATCACCGTGTGGTGCTTGCCGAGGTTTTTGATCAGCGCACGGATCTCAATGATCTGATTCGGATCCAAGCCGACGGTGGGCTCATCCAGAATGAGCACCGGCGGATTGCCAATGAGCGCCTGCGCAAAGCCGACGCGCTGACGGTAACCCTTGGATAAGTTTTTGATCAACCGATCATACACGTGCTCAATCTGCATCAAACGGCAGATCTCGGCGATATGTTTTTTGCGATTGAATTTGCATTGCTTTAAGTCAAACACAAAGTCCAAATATTCGCGCACCGTCATATCCAGATACAGCGGTGGCTGCTCCGGCAGATAGCCGATACTGGCCTTTGCTTCGTTCGGCTCCTCCAAAATATCGTGCCCGTTGATGGTCACGGTGCCTTCGCTGGACGACAGATAACCGGTGAGAATGTTCATGGTGGTGGATTTACCCGCGCCGTTCGGCCCGAGAAAGCCCAAAATTTCACCCTCGCTCACCTGAAAGCTGATGTTGTCTACCGCGAGGTGAGAGCCGTATCGCTTGGTCAGGTTTTGTACGTTGATCATATGGGGGGATTCCTCCTTTGGACAGAATTACACAATCTTAATCATAAAAGCGAAATGTGTATTTTGTGTGTATTTTTCTAAAACAAGTTTTGCTTTTTAAGATAAGTATGCTATACTAAGACGAGAAAGCGGGAAGGGAGGGATCGCGTTGGCGGTAAAACGGTATACGTGGCGAGAGCGGGACGCGCTGCCGACCACACACAGAGCCGTAGCACTCGGCGTGTTTGACGGACTGCATATCGGACACCGTGCGGTGCTGGCAGCGGCATGCGGTGTAATTGATGAAGACGGCGCGATCCTGAGAGCGACCGCGCTGTGCATGACGGGTGTGCCCAAACACAAGGCAGGCCGTTTGCTGACCGCTTCGCGGGAAGAGCAGCTGCTCGGCACGCTCGGGACGGATGAATGGATCGACATGCCGTTTGAAGTGGTGTGCGACCTTTCTCCCGAGCGTTTTGTGCGCGAGATTCTTTGTGATCTGCTACACGCGCGGGTCGTGTGCTGTGGGTATAATTATCGGTTCGGCAAACACGGGGTGGGCACCGTAGACACGTTGCGCACCTTATGCGAGCCGCTCGGTATCCGCGTGACGGTAGTGGGCGCGGTTGAACGCGACGGAGAGCCGGTCAGCTCCACGCGTGTGCGGGAGGCGGTAGCCGTTGGTGATATGGCACTTGCCGCCCGCTTGCTCGGCCGACCGTTTTCGGTGGAACTGCCGGTGACCGACGGTGATCACCGCGGTCGGCAGTGGGGTATTCCCACGCTCAATCAGGTCTTTCCCCCTGATTATGCCGTGCCGCGCTACGGCGTGTATGCGTCGCTCGTCGTCGTGGGCGAGCGTCAGTATCATGCGGTGACCAATATCGGGGTACATCCGACGGTCGGCGGGGTAAAGGAACCGCAGGCGGAAACCTGGATTCGTGAGTTTGACGGTGACCTGTACGGGCAGACCGCGCAGGTGTTGCTGATCCGCTTTTTGCGGGAAGAACGTTGCTTTGCAGACGTCGAGACGCTGAAAGCGCAGATCGTTACCGATGCGACGGATGCCGAGGCGGTGCTTTGTGGACACAGCGGCGAAAAAGCCGTGATCTTTGATTTTGACGATACGTTGCAGGATCGCACGGCGGCGTTTTTGGGAGTCGCGCGGCAGTTGCTTTCACGGCATATGCACGCGGCGGATGCCGAACAACTTGAACAATATGCGCGGCAACTGTGCGTGGAAAACCGCGGCGGTTACGTGGATTACGGCACGTTTTTCCACGAGTTTATTAAGCGGTGGCCGTTTGATGAGGGTATTACCGGCGAGCAACTTTTATGGGAATACCACCGCTTGTTCCCGCTGCATTCGGCGCTGTATGCCGAAACATTCGAGGTGCTTAAAAAGTTGCAGCGGCGCGGGTATCGGATCGGAATCATAACAAACGGCAATTCCTTGTTGCAAAACCGCAAGTTGGATCTAACGGGAATGCGGTTATGCACCGATCTGGCGATGATATCGGGTGACGAAGGGATTCACAAGCCGCATCCGGAATTGTTCCGTCGGGCGGCGGCGCGGCTCGGCGTTGCGCCCGAAAATTGCGTCTACGTCGGTGATCATCCGATCAACGATATTAAAGGCGCCAAGAACGCCGGTATGCAGGCGATATACCTCAACACCCGCGATCTGGACGAGCACCCCAACGATGTGCCGGAGGTTCGTCGATTAGCGGACATCTTGAATATACTGTAAAAGGCAGAGCCAACGGCTCTGCCTTTTTTACACGCTTTTTTAAGCGGTGCATACATTGTTAATAGCGCAGCTTGACGATGTTCGCCACAATACCGCCGGAGGACGCAACGTCAACGGTGGCATAGGTGCCGCCGCGGCCGAGTGAACCGGGATTTATGAGATACAAACCGTCGTCGTACAAGGTCAGCGCTTGATGGGTGTGCCCGAACAGGGCAACGCGAGCGCCGCGGGAGCGTGCGGCGCAGGAAAAACGGTAAAGATCGTGTTTGACGCCGTAGTGATGGCCATGTGCCGCAAAAAAGATCTGCCCGCCGAATTTGAATTCGGCATCGTCGGGATGCGGCGAGGAGAAATCACAGTTTCCCGCCACCTGCAGCGTGCGCACCGTGATAAACTCGCTGATAGCGGTAAGATCAGCGGCACCGTCGCCCAAATGCACCAAGAGGGTTGCTTCGGGCTGTGCGTCGATCGCCGCTTGCAGTGCACGGCGGTCACCGTGCGTATCGGAAACAACTAACAAACGGAACATAGTATCACCTTTTTTGACATACATATGAGATAAGGAGGGATCGGGATGAGTCAGATCACACCGGATCAATTACAAGCGTTATTGGGGTACGCTTCCAAGCGGTTGGGCATGACGCCGGAGCAGTTGGCGCGGACGGTGCAAAACGGCGGTCTATCCGCATTATCAGATCGCGCAGGCGCTCAGAACGCGCAAAAGATCAACGAGCTTGCGGGGGATCCCGCACGGCTTCAGCAGCTCATAAACTCGCCTGAGGTGCAGGCGTTTTTGTCCAAGCTGACGGGAGGAAAGGATTCCCATGGATGACGAGCTTTCCAAAAAATTAGATGGTCTTTTGAATTCACCGGACGGCATGGAAAAGATTCAAGGCATGATGGCGGCGCTGGGTATCTCGCCCGATGCGCTGAATACCGCCGCGGCGCCCGAGCCGGAGCCGGCACCGCCGCCTGCGGCGATGCCGGAGCTGGACGGGCTGTTAAAACTCATGCCGCTGTTATCGCAAATGGGCAAGGACGATCAAAACACGACCTTGCTCAAAGCGCTGCGTCCGTATTTACACGGTGACCGCGAAAAGCGGTTGGACGATTCCGTTCGCATGATGCAATTACTCAAATTTTTACCGCTGCTGCAAAAGGGAGGAAAATCCGAATGAACGAGCGCAGTGTGACACAGCTTCAACAGGAGGCGGCGTTACGCGTGCAACGCATGGCAGAACGGTCACAGCGATTGGTACGGGAGCATCCCGTGAACGTTTACCGTGGGGTGACGCTCACGCCGCCGATCCCGCAAACGGTGCAACCGATGGTCGAGGAAGCCCCGCCTTGCGAAGACAAAGGCACTTCCGAGAAAAGACCACCGTGCCGCCGAGCGGAAGAAAAACCCCGCGAAAAGGATTGGCTTTCCTTCTTGGCGGGGGATGAAGAGCGAACACTTCTGCTCTTGTTGATTTTCGTACTCGGTCGCAACGGTGCGCCTACCGAACTGCTGCTTGCGCTGTTGTACGTTGCATTATAGGTCGACAAATTCGTTGGGATTATCGCGAATATAAGCGACACACAAGGAAAGCGGCTGTTCGGCGGCTATTGCTTCACGCAGTGCGGTTTCGTCCTCCGCCGCAGCGCAAGCTGCGGCACCAATCAACGAAAAACCGTCTGCTGCCGCTTCTAAAAAGCGGCCGGACGGGGAGCGGTGCAACGCCTCCATATCGCTTATCTCTAACTCGTGGCAGATCAGCCACACGCTGTAAACGGCGACTCTGCCGTGCGACAGCAGGGGGATCAGATGATACACGTCGGGACGGCGGCGGTCCGTTTTTGCCATGACGTTGGCGACGACGGCGCGCACGAGTTCACCGTCAGGGGTGGCGGCGAGCGTTTCGGGGGACAGCGTGCGGTACTGTTTGTAAAGAGCGGCGAGCGGGTCGCTCTTTTCTTTTTTGTCCAGTCGATGAAGATAAATACCGATGATAACGGCGAGCACGATCATCAAAAGCGTGCCGATGTCGAAATTCTCAAACATACTCAACTCTCCTTTGTGAGCAGGCGGTAAATATCGCCTTTTTTCACACCGGTTTCCGCCGCCGCTTTTTTGGCGGCATCTGAGGTGGACAAGCCCTCCTTCACGTAAACGAGGGCGATCTTTGCCGCTTCTTCGGGGGTGAGGGGGGTGTCTTCTGCGGGTGCAGCGCCTTTGATCACCAAAACGAATTCGCCGCGCGGTGCGGCTTCGCGGTAGCGGGTCACTGCTTCCGTGAGTGTGGTACGCACGATTTCCTCGTGCAACTTGGTGAGTTCGCGGGCGAGGCAGATGCGTCGATCGCCGAAGGCGGTCAGCAGGTCCTCTAACGTGCCGAGCAACTTGTGCGGGGCTTCGTAAAACACCATGGTGCGCTGTTCGACTTTCAAGGAATCCAATCGATCGCGGCGATCGCGGCGGTTGGTGGATAAAAATCCTTCAAAGGTAAAGCGAGCGGTGGGAAGTCCCGACACGGCAAGGGCAGCAATACCGGCACTGGGCCCGGGAATCACGGTGACGGGAATGCCGCGCTCGTGACAGAGTGCCACCAGATCCTCCCCGGGATCGGAAATGGCGGGCATACCGGCGTCGGTGACCAGCACGGCATTCTCACCGTCCTCTAATTTACGGCAGATGGCTTCTCCGCGTTCGCGCTTATTATGCTCAAAGTAACTGATCAGCGGCTTGCGGATGCCGAAATGATTGAGCAACGTTAACGATACACGGGTATCCTCTGCGGCAATAAAATCGCACGCCTCCAACGCTTCAATGGCGCGGGGCGAAAAATCCGATAAATTGCCGATGGGAGTACCGACTAACGTGAGTGTGCCGGGCATGGGATCACCTACTTTTCGAGAATGTGAGGAGGTAAAACATGTAGTTGCGGATTGCCGCCTTTGACGGCATCACACAGCCATAAAAACGGAGCGATATCCTCCCGCGCGTGCACCCATTGCAAGCGCGTGGGGGAGAAGCCCTGTTCGCGAAGCGTTATCATAACGTCCGGCAAACGTTCCGGACGGTGGCAAAAGCAAAAGTGACCGCCGACTTTTAACAAACGATGCGCGGCGGAAAAGACGTCCGTCAGGGTGGTGGCAGTTTCGTGCCGTGCCAGCCGACGATCGGGATGGGCGCTTACCTTGCCGCTGCCTGCGGGGAAATACGGCGGGTTGCACACCACCGCATCGTACGCGCCGGCGGGAAGCGTGAGCGCGCACCAATCCTGCTCCCAAACCGAAATGCGGTCGGATAAGCCGTTTTGCTCCACCGCTGTACGGCAAAGCGTGACGGCATTTTTGGAAAGATCGACGGCATCTACTTGGGGAGTTAGACCGGCGGCATACCAAAGTAACGGGATGATGCCGCAGCCGGTCCCCAGATCGCAAATACGGTCGGTGCTCTGCACGGCGGCAAATTCGCTGAGCAGCACGGCGTCCGTGCCGAAGGTGCAGACGTCGTCTACCAACGCGAAGCGGCCGTTCGCGAGCGGTTCGGTGCGAATCATACAAAAACCTCGTTTCAAGACAAAGGGCTGCCGTACGCGTTTGGTACGGCAGCCCTCAGCAAATCGGCATCATTCGGCCTGGGGAGCGCCAACGGGGCACGCCTCGGCACAAGCGCCGCAATCGATGCAGGTTTCGGGGTTGATAACGTATTTGCCATCACCCTCGGAAATCGCCTCGGTGGGGCAGCCTTCGGCGCAAGCGCCGCAGTTGATGCAATCATCGTTGATTTTATAAGCCATTGTTCAAGCACCTCCTTTGCTCTTACGATTAGTACGATAGCATATTTTTTTGAAAAAATCAACTCAAAATTTTTGCGATTACGGCGAAAAACGAAAAAGGACTTGCGTTTCGGGTCGAAAGATGTTTATAATAATGTGGGTATTCTTCGTAATGAATCTGTGAAAGGAGGGACAGAGCATGGCAGAATACGTGTGGAACGCATCACTGATGCGGCATGTGTTTGTCGTACCGGAAGAAATTGCGGATCGTCACTTACGGCTTGCGGGCTCGGTGCAGTTGAAAGTATTGCTGTGGCTGTCCCGAAACGACGGCAGTTTTGATGCAGACGCGTGCGCGAAAGCCATCGGCGAAACCGCACCGGACTGCCGTGACGCGTTACAATACTGGGTGGCGGCGGGCGTGCTGCAGGGGACCGACGAGCCGGAAGTTCCCGCCGCTGTTTCCCCTGAGGTATCCGTGCCGCAGCCGATTAAGAAGACGGCGCGCCCGAAGGTGTCAAAGCCACAGATGACGGACGTGATCCGTCGGCAAACGAAGGATGAAGAATTCGGCGGATTGTTAACGGAGGTCAGTGCCCGCATGGGGCGGCCGCTTTCAAACGGCGATGCGGAAACGTTGCTCTATTTGTACGAAACGGTCGGCTTACCTGCGGCGGTGCTGCTGATGGTGGTCGGTTACGCGGCACAGGCAGAGCGCATCAATATGCGGTACATAGAAAAAGTGGCACTGGATTGGGCAGACCGCGGGATCATGACGATGGAAGCGGCAGAGGAGCACTTGTGCTATATGGAACGCTGTGAGCAGGCGGTACGTCACGTGCAAACGGTGTGCCAGCTTCAAAAGCCGCTTACCGGCGCTGTGGCAAGCCGCACCGTGGAGAAATGGATCTGCCAGTGGGGCATCACCGATGAGGTATTGTTGCAGGCGTATGAGATCTGTCAGGAAAAGACAGGTAAATTTGAAACGCGGTACATGGATCGTATATTGGAGAACTGGCACAGCCAGGGTGCCGATACGGCAGAGAAAGTTGCCGCCTTGTCGGGCAAAAAGCCGGCTAAGGCACCCACGGCAGCAAACACGGAATACGAAGAGATGGTCGAGCAATATGTGCCCGTCTACAGAAAGAAGAAGAGGTGAGTCGCCGCATGTTTAAAAAAGAAATTTATGAAAAAGCAATGGCGACCTTGAAAGAACGTCGCGGCATTGCACTCACGCGTGCCGCAGCAGTTCACGAACAAATGCGAGAAGCAGTTCCCCGTGTGCGCGAGATCGAGCAGTTGATGGCGCAGTCGTCTGCCAAAGTCGTGGCGGCGATCCTTGATGGGGGAAACATAGAGAAACAAGTAGAAAAAATCAAAAACGAAAACTTAGCATTACAAACGGAACTGGCGGCATTGCTGCAAAAGCACGGCGTAACCGCAGGAAATTTTGAACCGGTGCACACCTGCCCCGTGTGCCAGGATACGGGATTTGCGGACGGCAAGCCGTGCACCTGCTTGGAGCAGTTGATGCGGGAATACTCCTGCATGGAATTGACGGAGTTATCGGCGATGAAACCGACCTCGTTTGACGATTTGTCGCTTGAGTATTACTCCTCACGCGCGGACAGCCGTACCGGTATCGCGCCGCGCGCACAGATGCGGCAGGTTATTGAATATTGCCGTGCTTATGCCCGTAATTTTGATGGTCATGACGACAGTTTGTTGTTGCGCGGGCCGACCGGTGTCGGCAAAACGCATTTGTCGCTGGCAATCGCCGGCGAGGTGCTGTCGCAGGGCTATTCGGTCGTGTACGGACCGGTACAACAACTGTTGCACCGCATGGAGCGGGAGCATTTCGGCAGAGCAGACGGTAACACCGAAGACGTGTTACTTGAATGTGATCTGCTGATTTTAGACGACGTCGGAACGGAATTTTCCAGTTCTTTTTACACGTCGGCGCTGTATAATATCATCAATGGGCGCCTGATGGCGGAGAAACCCACCATCATCAGTACGAACTTAAATCAAAAGGAGTTGACCGATCGCTACGGTGAGCAGATCGCGTCACGCATCACGGGCTTGTTTGAGCCGCTGGTATGTGTTGGAAAGGACATTCGTCAGCAGAAGCTTAAACAATCGCTGAAAGGGGAATAACAATGGAAACAAACATGATGTGTATGGGGTGTATGCAACCTCTCGGCGAGGGTGAAACCAAATGCGCACATTGCGGGTATCCCGCGGGCGGTGTGAATCCGCCGGAATATTTGCGTATCCGCACCCTGCTCAGCGGTCGGTATTTGGTTGGCCGCGTGCTGGAGATCGGCGGCGATAGTGCAGTGTACATCGGCTATGATACGCAAGAGGAAAGCACTATCACGTTGCGGGAATTTTTCCCTGCCGCGCTGTGTGCGCGACAGCAGGGTGGTGCGCTCGTGCCCACGGCCGGAAAAGAAGCCGTTTTTGCCGCTTATCGCGCCAAGTTTTTGACGGTAGCCCGCATGGTTGCCCGCTTGCGCGACGTGTTGGTGGTTGTGCCGTCGTACGACATTTTCGAAGAGAACGGCACCGCCTATACCGTAGCGGATTTCTGCGAAGGAAAAAGTCTTGAAAAATACGTGGCAGCCAAAGGCGGACGGTTATCGTTTGACGAAACCAGGCGGTTGTTTTTGCCGCTGCTTTCCGCGTTGTCCACGATCCATGCCACCGGTCTGTTGCATCTGGGCATCAGCCCGAAAAACATTTTGGTGGATACGGAAGGCAATCTGCGTCTCAAAAATTTTGCCATTCCCGAAACGCGCACGGTGAACACCCAGTGTAAACCGAATCTGATTGCCGGTTATGCGGCGCCGGAGCAATATGAGGAGGGTGCGGATTGTACGCCCGCCTCCGATGTATACGGTGTAGCCGCTTCTATGTTTTTCGCTTTAACGGGACGTCATCCCACTGATGCGACACAGCGCGGGAAAAAGGCGGATGACCTGCTGATGCCCGCGGAGGTTGCCGATAAAACCCCTGCTCACGTCAAGGAAAGCTTGATTCGTGCGTTACGTGTGCATGCGCCGCGCCGCACGCAAACCGTTCAGCAGTTGTTGGATGAAATGACCGCAACCCCCGCGGTGGCGGCACTCATCCACGAGGATGACGAGGAAGAGGCGCCGAAAAAGAGCGGGGCCAAAACTCTTTGGATCATCTTTGTGGCCGCATTTGCGGTGTTGGCAGTTGCGATGGTGTTGGTGCTTAACAGTTTGAACGTGATCCATCTGGGTGGTGCGGAACCGACCGCGACGACCACTACAAAAGATGCGCTGACGATGGCTTCCACAACCACTACCGAGTTCGTGCCGACTCCAACCGGAGAGGCGCTGTTTGAGGTGGAGGATTTAAGAGGGCGTGTGTATGCGCAGGTTAAAGCTTCTACCTTGTCGGGCGACATGAAAGTAGAACTCAAGGGCTACGAATATCACGATACGGTTCCCAAAGGGCGGATCATTGCCCAGACGCCGGCGGCAGGAGAAAAAACGGATCGCGGTACCATTATTTCGGTTTTCATCAGTGCCGGACCCGCTACCGGTGTTATGCCGGATCTGACGGGCTGGAAAGAAGAACATGCCAAACTGTATCTGGAAGCACTCGGATATAACGTATCGGAAAGCTTGCGCCTACAAGTTTCCACGGTTGATAAGGGATTGGTTGAGCGTTCGTCTCCGAAGGCGGGTACCGAGATCGCGATCGGCGATACGGTGACGCTTTACGTCAGCGACGTCGCGGTGGAAACAGAAGGATAAGGTGTGTTATTATGTTATTAAAAAATGCAACGATCTATAACGATCAATTTGAAGAGGTAAAACAAAACATTACGGTTGAAGGCGAGCGCATTACGGCGGTCGACAACCGCGAGAGCGGCGATACGGTGCTGGATCTGGAAGGATATACCGTGTTACCGGGGCTTATCGACATACATATCCACGGCTGTGCGGGGCATGATACCGGTGAGGCAACAGAGGAAGCGTTACAAGCAATGTCCGCCTGTTTGGTAAAACGCGGCGTTACCTCCTTCTGCCCGACGTCCATGACCTTGTCTTTTGAAGAGTTGCAACGCATTTTCCGTAACGTGGCGGCTTGCCGTCTGACGGTGGACGGTGCATACATTCAGGGCATCAATATGGAAGGGCCGTATATTGCCATGTCCAAAAAGGGCGCACAAAACGGTGCCTACGTTCGCAACCCCGATGCCGTGGAGTTTAAACGGTTGTACGAGGATTGCGGCGGCATCGTTAAGGTGGTTGACATTGCACCGGAATGTGACGGTGCTGAGGAATTCATTAAGGAAATCCAGCCGATCTGCCCGGTGTCCATTGCCCACACGGCTGCCGACTACGACGAGGCGTGCCAAGCGATCGAATGGGGCGCACGTCACGTGACGCATCTGTACAATGCACAAAGCGGGCTTACCCACCGCAGCCCCGGTGTCGTGGGAGCGGTATTCGATAAAACCCGTGAATACGGTGTGCGTGCGGAAATGATCTGCGATGGATTCCATATCCATCCGGCGGCCTTGCGTATTGCGTTTGCGCAGCTCGGTGAAGACAATTCAATCATCATTAGCGACTCCATGAGCGCAGCGGGACACGTTGACGGCGAATACGATTTAGGTGGTCAAACCGTATATGTAAAGGACGGAAAGGCGTTGCTTGCCGACGGCACCATTGCTGCCTCAACCTCTAATGTGTACGAGGAACTTTGCAACGTTATCCGCTTCGGTGTTCCGGTCAAGCAGGCGATCAAGTCTGCAACGATCAACCCTGCCCGCGCGATTCGCGTCGACGACGAAACCGGTTCGATCAAGGAAGGCAAGCTTGCCGACTTGTTGGTAGTAGACAAGGATTTCAACATTGTTCTGGTAATCGTGCGAGGAAAAATCAAGGTGGATAACCGATAAGCGATCAGCAGAGATCCGAACACACGAACCGCGCAGTCTGTATAAGGCAGCGCGGTTCTTCTCTTTACACCGTACGATGTTTGTGATATACTGTAGAGTATCCACTAAGGAGGTATATCGATGGCAAGAGAACGCTACTTGGTTGGGGTGAGCAAAGAGGAGCTGGAATACACGCCGCCGCCACCGCCACCGTCAACTTTTAAAGAAAAATGGGAAAATTTTTGGTACCATTATAAATGGCCGACCGTTGTCGGAGCATTGGTGGCGGTGATCGCGGTTGTGGTCATTGCGCAAATGGTAACCAAAACGCGCCCGGATTACACCGTGTGTTTGGTCACGCAGCAGGAATTGTCACTGTCGGCAACCAACCGCCTGGAGAAAGAGTTTGCGAAAGTAGGAAAAGATCGCAACGAAGACGGCGAAGTGGTCGTCAACGTTCAAGTGCTCAACGTTTCCGCCGAAGCGGGAGCGCAATACGCCACGGCAAACCGTCAAGCGGTTACCGCTCATATTGTGGCGCGGGACGTTTTGCTGTTTGCATTTGATCCGGAATATTATACGAACGTTTTAGAGCCGGTAATGGACAAGGGCGTTTCGTTTTTTGTCCCGCTCGCGACCCAAACTGCGGGAATCAGCGAGGACGGCACGTACTGGAACTGGAAAGAAAGCCCGTTGCTGACGCAAGCGGATATGCAGGCGATAGACGTTTGGCCGGCGGTGCCGACGGACTTGTATTTCGGCGTTCGGAATGTATCGCTCGACTCGGAAAAGGACACCGAGGAGCATCAAGCGCATATCGCGCTTTTGCAATCCTTTATTGCGGCGCACGCCGAATAATTGAGCACCGTTCGGGCACACTATCGTTGGTACTTCTTGTACCGCTTAAAACGATAGGGAGGAACGGACTTATGCAGAACGAACAGAACAAGCAGAATCAACAGAACCAACAGAACAAGCAGAATCAGCAGAACAAACAAAACCAGCAGAATCAGCAGAACAAGCAAAACAATCAGAACAACCAGAACAAGTATTAAACCGCTTTTTGTGGAGGCACCGCCGGCTTTGGCCGGTGGTGCCTTCGACATTAGTGCTTGCGTTTTTTTAAGCGGCATGGTACAATATGGAGGAATGTGACAATGCCACTGAAAGGAAGTGGGCTGATGGCTGAATACGGAATGTTCAAAACAGCGCTTCGCGGGTTCCGTAAGGAGGACGTTTTGTCTTATATCGATGAGATGTTGGCTGAGCGTTCCCGTCTGGAGGTTGAACTGCAAGGGCAGATCGAGGCACTGCAAAAACAACTTGCCGAGGCACAGGTGCAAAAGGAAGCGGTTCGTGAAAACGAGCGGTTGACAGCGCAGCTTGCCGAGTGCAAAGGGCAGATTGAGGTGCTGACGGCACAGGTTGCGGAAGTGACGGCACAGCTTGAAGAGGAGCGCGGCGCCTCGGAAGCCGCCACCATGCGCGATGCCGAACTTTCGGAACAGTTGGAGCAATCGCACCAAGCGATCGCGGCGCTTTGGGAAGAAAAAGCCGAGCTTCAAAAGCAAATTGATGAAACGACGGAGCTGATCGGGCGTTTGCACGCGGTCGGCACGGATTTTTGCCGTCAGGTTGCAGAGCTGTTGCCCGAGCCGGCCGATGAAACGACGGAAACCAAGGCAGAGCAACTGCCGCTGGTGGTCGATACGCCGAGCGCGGAGCCGAGCAAGCCCATGGAAAGATGGTTGTTTTAAATGCAACGTATCGAAACAACGCAGTTGCGTGACGTGATCCCGTCCCTGCGTGCCGGTGATCGGATTTTATTGTCGGGGACGGTGTATACCGCGCGCGACGCAGCGCACAAGCGTTTGTTGTCGCTTATGCAGCAGGGGGAACCCTTACCTTTTGCACTGCGGGATGCGGTTATTTTTTATTCCGGCTCAACGCCCGCACCCCAAAACGGCGTGATCGGTGCTTGCGGGCCGACAACCTCCTGCCGCATGGATCCGTTCACACCGCCTTTGTACGATGCGGGTGTGTGCGCGACTATCGGTAAGGGTGAACGCGCCGATACGGTTACGGGTGCGATCGTGCGCAACAAAGCGATCTATTTGTGTGCACTCGGCGGTGCCGGTGCCTTGGCGGCGGAACACGTGACCGCGTGCGACGTGGTGGCCTTCCCCGAACTTGGTTGCGAAGCCGTCAAGCGATTGTTTTTTCACGAATTCCCGTTGATCGTCGGGATCGATTGTCACGGAAAATCAGCATTTTATCAGATAAAGGAGTAATGAAACATGGCGGAGCTGAAGTATGATATTGTAAAAGAACTTGGTGTATTATCGGAGTCCCCCACGGGTTGGCGCAAAGAGATCAACCTTATCAGCTGGAACGATCGCGAGCCGAAATACGACATCCGCGATTGGGCACCCGAGCGCGCAAAAATGGGTAAGGGCGTTACGCTGACTCCCGACGAGGTCATTCTGTTGCGCGATTTGCTCGGAGAAATTGACATCTAAAGGAGCAATACAGTATGGAATTATGGGAATTGCTTAAAGCGGTTTTGCAAGGTGTCGTGCAGGGCATTACCGAATGGTTGCCCATCAGCAGTACCGGTCACCTGATTATCGTTGAGGAGTTTATTCCGTTCACGCGTTCCAAAGAATTTTTTGATTTATTTTCAGTACTGATTCAGTTGGGCTCGATCTTGGCGGTGTTGGTGCTGTATTTTCACAAACTAAACCCCTTTTCGCCGAAAAAGACAGCCGACGAAAAACGCGGCACGTGGACGTTGTGGGGTAAGGTGTTGATCGCCAGTATACCCGCCGCGATTGCAGGTCTGCTGATCGACGACTGGCTGGATGCCATGGAAGCGGAACATAAAGGCGTCTTTTTATACATCATTGCCGCGGCGCTGATCGTGTACGGTATCGCCTTTATCGTGATGGAGTGCATGGTGCGCAAAACGAAAGTAAACGATCTTTCGGAAATTCGCCCCGGTTTGGCACTCGGTATCGGCGCGTTTCAGATGTTGGCACTGATCCCCGGTACCTCGCGGTCCGGCTCGACGATCTTGGGTGCTACCGCGCTGGGCGCGTCCCGCACGGTTGCCGCTGAGTTTTCGTTCTTCATGGCGATCCCGGTCATGTTCGGTGCGTCGGGGCTTAAATTACTCAAAGCCGCGGCCGACGGCGTGCTTTCTGCCTTCTCATGGTTGGATTGGGCGTGCTTGGCGATCGGATTTGTGGTATCGTTCCTCGTATCCGTTTTGGTGATTCGTTTCTTGATGGATTTCATCAAAAAGCACGATTTCAAGCCGTTCGGTTGGTACCGTATCGCACTCGGTATTGTGCTCATCGTACTGGTTGCCGCCGGTTTGATTGGTTGATAAAAGAAAACAACAACGCCCTCATCGTTCGATGAGGGCGTTTTTCATCGCATTAGCGGTGCCAATATTTGCGGTCTAAGCTTCGATACTGGATGGCTTCGGACAAATGCTCAATACGTAATTTTTCACTTCCGTCCAAATCGGCGATGGTACGCGCGACTTTCAGTAATCGGTCATACGCGCGGGCGGATAACCCCAAACGGTCAAACGCACTTTCCATGAGCGTCTCGGCATCCGGGGATAAGGCACAATGCCGCCGCAACAAAGATGGTGTCAACTGTGAATTGGTGCGGATGCGGGTGCCGGCATAGCGTTCAAGCTGTACCCGCCGCGCCGTGTTGACGCGCTCGCGGATGGATGCGGAATTTTCGGAGGGGTCTTTCGCGTTCAGATCAATATACCCGACCGGCGGCACCTCCACGTGCAGATCAAAGCGATCTAACAGTGGGCCGGAAATACGGGACAAATATCGCGTGACACTGTGTGCCGAGCAGGTACATTCGCGGGTGGGATGGCCGTAGTATCCGCAGGCGCAAGGGTTCATGGCGGCGACCAACATAAAGGAGCAGGGATAGGTCAGCGATCCGCTGGCGCGGGAAATCGTCACGCGCTGGTCTTCCAGCGGTTGCCGTAACCCCTCGGTTGCCTGGCGAGAGAATTCGGGCAGCTCGTCCAAAAACAGAACGCCGTTATGGGCGAGTGATACCTCACCGGGTCTCGGAACGGCGCCGCCGCCGGTCAAGCCCACTGCCGATACCGTATGATGCGGCGACCGAAACGGGCGAGAGGATAATAACCCAACGTCCGCGGGCAGCGTTCCCACAATGGAATGTACGGAAGTGGCTTCGAGCGCTTCCTCACGCGTCATATCCGGCAGAATGGACGGTAGACGTTTGGCAAGCATACTTTTTCCCGAGCCGGGCGGGCCCACCAACAAAATATTATGATTTCCGGCAGCCGCGATCTCCATCGCACGGCGGGGGATCGCCTGCCCCATCACTTCGGAAAAATCGGGAATAGCCGCATCGGTGTGCGGGTTAAATTCGGTTTTCGGAAGCGCGGTCAGCGGGCCCTCACCGGATAAATGCGCAAGCAGTGTTTTGATATGATCCACGGCAAACACGGTGATCCCATCCACGACCGCGCCCTCGGCGGCATTCGCTTTCGGGATAAACATGGTGGCGATACCTGCCTTGCGGGCGGCGAGTACCATCGGCAACACGCCGTGTACGGGGCGCACCTCACCGGTGAGCGAAAGTTCGCCGATAAACGCCATGTTACTCAGATTAAACGACAACTGACCGCCTGCACGCAGCAGGGCGAGCAAGAGCGGGAGATCGTAAACCGAGCCCTCTTTTTTTACGTCGGCGGGGGCCAAGTTCACCGTAATACGGCTGACCGGAAACGAAAAACCGCAGTTTTTCATGGCAGCCCGCACGCGGTCGCGCGATTCTTTAACGGCAGGCCCCGGCATACCGACAATATCAAACCCGGGAAGTCCTTGCGAAATATCTGCTTCGACCTCAACCGGATATCCGTCGATGCCGAGCAGCCCTAAGCTATGCACTTGTGAGAACACCATAAATGCCCCCTTTCAACATCCTTTTACCAGTATACAAGAAAAACCGCGAATACACAAGAAAAAACGCATCGCAAAGCGATGCGTTTTTGTCATTAGTTTCTGAGTGCCTGCAGGGGAGCGGGGATACGCCCTCCGCGGTTGATAAGACGAGCAGGGGAAGCGGGATTCACCGGCATGACCGGCCCGCTGCCGAGCAGACCACCGAAGGACAACTCCTCGCCGACCTGTTTGCCGATGGCGGGAATCACGCGCACGGCGGTGGCTTTGTTATTGATCATGCCGATCGCCGCTTCATCCGCGATAATGGCGGAAATGATTTCTGCCGGTGTGTCACCGGGAATATTGATCATATCCAAGCCGACCGAACAGACGGCGGTCATCGCTTCCAATTTTTCAATGCGCAGGCAACCGGTACGGGCGGCATGGATCATGCCGGCATCTTCCGTAACCGGAATGAAGGCACCCGACAATCCGCCGACGTGGGAGGAAGCCATCACGCCACCTTTTTTCACCGCATCGTTGAGTAACGCGAGTGCTGCAGTGGTGCCGTGAGCGCCGCAGCACTCCAGACCCATTTCCTCTAAAATGTACGCCACCGAGTCGCCAACCGCGGGGGTGGGAGCGAGCGAGAGATCCACGATGCCGAACGGCACGCCTAAGCGACGAGAGGCCTCTTTGGCAACCAGTTGTCCCATGCGGGTGATTTTAAAGGCGGTGCGTTTGATCAAATCGGCAACGGCGGTTAAGTCACAGTTGCCGGCTTTAGCGAGTGCTGCGCGCACCACACCGGGGCCGGAAACGCCGACGTTGATCACACAATCGGGTTCGCCGACACCGTGAAAGGCCCCCGCCATAAACGGGTTATCTTCGGGCGCGTTGCAGAATACCACCAACTTGGCGGGACCGATGCAATCGCGGTCGGCAGTCAGTTCGGCCGATCGGCGGACAACGCGGCCCATTTCGGCTACGGCATCCATATTGATACCGGATTTGGTAGAGCCGATATTGACGGAAGAACAAATGTGATCCGTAGTCGCAAGCGCTTCGGGAATGCTTTCGATCAGTTCCCGATCACCTGCGGCAAATCCCTTTTGCACCAAAGCGGAATAGCCGCCGATAAAATTGACGCCGACGGCGAGCGCTGCGCGTTCCAGCGTTTGCGCTAATTTCAGCGGCTCTTTCTTAAGGCAACCGGCAAGCACGATCGCGATCGGCGTGACCGAAATACGCTTGTTGATGATCGGAATACCGTATTCTTTTTCGATCTGCTCACCGACCTCGACCAAGCGTTTGGCCTTGGTGGTGATCTTATCGTAAACGCGGCGGCAGACGACGTCAATATCGCTGTCACAGCAATCAAGCAGGGAGATACCCATGGTAATGGTGCGAATATCCAGGTTTTCTTCCTGGATCATTGTAATGGTTTCTAAAATATCACGAGCATTTAACATGACGGGCCTCCTTTAGATCTGGTGCATGGAATTAAAAATATCCTCGTGCATCGTGTGGATGGATAAGCCCATCGAGTTGCCAAGAGCGGTTAACTCGTCTGCAAATTGTTCGAACGGGACGTCGCTTTTTTCAATATCCACCATCATGATCATGGCGAACATATCCTGCAGAATGGACTGGGTAACCTCCAGCACATTGACCTGATGTCCCGCACAGATCGTTGACACTTTGGCGAGAATACCCACCATATCTTTTCCGATAACCGTAATAACCGCTCGCATAATTGATTCTCCTTTTTATATCGACTTGAAATTTTTACCAAAGATTTCACCTGTATCCTGAATCATCACAAACGCGTAAGGGTCGATGTCTTTCAGGATTCGGCGGATTTTAACAATATCCCGACGACGGGAAACACACAGTAAAATGGAACGTTCCTCTTGCCGATATGTCCCGTAAGCGGGGATGACAGTGGCGCCGCGCCCGGTGGATGCGTGGATCGCTTCTGCCAATTCATACGGCTTTTCGGTGACGATCATCAGTGATTTTCCGCTGTCCATACCGAGCAGTATCGCGTCAATGACATATGATGACACAAACGATACAACGGCGGAACACAACGCGCTTTCAATGTTACCATACACGAATGCGGCGGAAATAAAGACGACGGCATTAAATCCAAACAGGAATTTACCAACGGGGACGTTCGGCCAATGTCGATGAACTACTTGTGCGATGATATCGTTACCGCCGGCAGAGGCACCGCGCAGGATCGGCAAAGCAAGACCGATACCGGACAACGCGCCGCCGAACAGAGCAACGATGAGGATTTCGCCCTCGTACGCATACCCGTCGAGCAACGTATTAAACGTATCCATAAAGATGGAAGACAGCACCGTTGAGATCGTCGTGGTAATGAAAAAATGTGAGCCGAGTTGCCAAAAACCGAGGATCAAAAGCGGAATGCTGATAACGAGCGACAACATACCGGGTGGTAAACTCGTTAACGCACTGATCTGGGTAGCGATACCGTTGATACCGCCGGGTGTCAGTTCGTTATGACGGATAAAAATGGTATATCCCAACGCGTAAATGGCGGCGCCGAGCGCAATATACACAATATCGATGGTCCAGCGGATAACGGCTTTTTGTTTCATTATACGGCTCCTTTGTTCGGGACTGCTTCGCGATACTATCATACACCCTTTTTATACCGAAAGCAAACATTTTGTTTGCATATACGCAGAAATGTGATACAATAAAAGAAATACGTGTATCGGAGGAACACATTTATGGATAAATTGCTAAAGTTGTTGGACTCCAATGCCCGCTTGACGGACGAACAATTGGCAACCATGCTGGATATATCGGAGGCGGAGGTGCGCGCACAGATGGCCAAGCTTGAAAAAGACGGCGCGATCCGTGCGTACAAGGCGGTCGTGGACTGGGATAAGACCGATCGAGAGTGCGTCACGGCGATCATCGAACTGAAAGTCACGCCGCGCCGTGACGTCGGGTTTGAAGGCATTGCCGAGCAGATCATGGCGTTTGAAGAAGTGGAAAGCGTGTATCTCATGTCCGGCGGATATGATTTGTCGGTGCGTGTTACCGGTCGCAGTTTCCAGGAAATTGCCGCGTTCGTGGCAAAGCGGCTTGCACCGTTGGATTCGGTTATTTCTACTGCCACGCATTTTGTGCTGCGCCGCTATAAAGAAAGCAACGTCATGTTTTTAGGTGACAATCAAGACGAGAGAGGATATATTTGATCGTAT
>JAFSGO010000081.1 GCA_017440765.1 Clostridia bacterium | reverse complement strand
TGTTCATACTACTTATCCTCCGCTTTTGTACAATCTTTATTTATACTAATAGGAAAGCTTTAAAAAGTCAACCTTTTTTACTGTCAAAAATTTGTAAAGAAGTATAGCATTTTTGTTATATTGTGGTACAATAATTGTAATTCTGCAATTTCCGTCGTCAAAGGAGGAGCATTTGATGGAAAAATCACAACGCAAAGCACTCGAAAAAAACGCCTTACACATTCGTATGGCAGTCATCGAAGGTACGCACAACGCCAAGAGCGGGCATCCCGGAGGATCGTTATCCATCGCCGATGTACTTGCTTATCTCTATTTTGAAGAGTTGAACGTAGATCCCACTCGTCCGGATTGGGCAGACCGCGATCGCTTCGTTTTATCAAAAGGTCACTGTGCACCTGCTTTGTACGGTGCGCTGGCACATAAGGGCTTCTTCCCGGTTGAGGAGATCAAAACCCTCCGTCATATCGGCGCAAAGCTGCAAGGGCATCCTTGCATGACCGAAACGCCCGGCGTGGACATGTCCACCGGTTCCCTCGGTCAGGGAATCTCTGCCGCTGTGGGCATGGCACTTGCAGCAAAGCTGGACAACAAAACCTACCGCACCTATGCTGTGCTCGGCGACGGTGAAATTGAAGAAGGTCAGGTTTGGGAAGCGGCGATGTTCGCGGCACATAAAAAGTTGGACAATCTGTGTATCGTCGTAGATAACAACAATCTGCAAATCGACGGTACACTGGATGAGGTCAACTCCCCCTACCCTATTCCGGAAAAGTTTGCTGCGTTTGGGTGGAACGTTATCGTAATCGACGCGCACGACTTTGATCAGATTGAAGCAGCGTTCAAAGCCGCCCGCGAGTGCAAAGGCAAGCCCACCGCCATTGTTCAAAAATCCATCAAGGGTAAGGGCGTTTCTTTCATGGAAAACCAAGTTGGTTGGCACGGTTCAGCCCCCAACGCCGAGCAGTATGAGATAGCAATGAATGAACTGAAAGCGGCACTTGCCGCCGTGGAACAGGAGGATTAACCATGGCTGAGATCATTAAACAAGCAACACGTGACGCCTACGGTGCCGCACTCGTTGAGTTGGCAGAATCCTGCCCTGATCTGGTCGTGCTGGATGCCGACCTTGCCGCCGCAACAAAAACAGGCGGCTTCAAAAAAGCACATCCCGACCGTTTCTTTGACTGCGGCATTGCCGAGAGCAACATGATGGGTATCGCCGCCGGTCTTGCCGCCAGCGGTAAGACCGTGTTCGCCTCCTCCTTCGCCATGTTTGCGGCGGGCCGTGCTTTTGAACAAGTGCGTAACTCCATCGGTTACCCGCATTTAAACGTTAAGATCGGCGCTACTCATGCCGGTATTTCCGTTGGCGAGGACGGCGCTACACACCAATGCTGCGAGGATATTGCGCTGATGCGCTCCATCCCCGGCATGACCATTTTAAATCCTGCGGATGCCGTAGAAGCCCGCAAAGCAGTCTTTGCCGCCGCGAAGCACGACGGCCCGGTGTATCTTCGCTTCGGACGTTTAGCGGTACCGGTGATTTTTGATGAAAACGATTATAATTTTGAAATCGGTAAGAGCGTTCAACTGACCGAAGGTAACGACGTTGCGATCATTGCTACCGGTCTTATGGTGAACGAAGCGTTGATTGCCGCCGAAACGCTCAAAAATGAAGGCGTTGCGGCCCGTGTGATCAACATGGCAACCATCAAACCGATCGACCGCGAAGCCGTGCTGCGTGCCGCCAAGGAAACCGGTGCAATCGTTACGGCTGAAGAACATTCCATCATCGGCGGTCTCGGTAGCGCCGTCACCGAAGTCGTTTGCGAAGAATGTCCGGTTCCGGTCCTGCGTGTGGGCGTTATGGATACCTTTGGCAAATCCGGTCCCGCAGTGGAGTTGTTAAAGCTTTTCGGATTGTCCGCTGAGCATATTGTCGAGGAAGTTAAGAAAGCGATCGCGCTGCGCGGATAAGTGAATATACCAAATGCCACACTAAGATTGAACAGGAGGTTTGGCTATGCCTGAAAAACAGCCGAAACAATACCGTTATTCAAAAAAGATTCGTATCTGGACTATCGCAGGATCCTCTGCTATGGCCCTGATTGGCGTTTTGTGCATAACGGCGTTCATTCTCATATCCTCTGTATTGGGGAAAATCAATTTTTCCGAAAACGGTCCCGTAGACCCCAATGCCGATGTGGACATTGATCTTGAGGATGACGAGTACAACGGAGTCGTAGTGGATCCGTCGGAATACGATAACGCCGCCGCTGTGTCGGATATTCCGCTGCGCGGTGACGGAAACGGAATTCACAATATTCTGTTGGTTGGTGTAGACAGTCGCCAGAACAATTTTGTTGGTTTGTCGGATACTAACGTCATTTTGTCAATTAACGACAAAACCAAAACGGTGAAAATGATTTCCATTCTGCGTGATACGTGGGTTTCCATCCCCGGCCGTGACAAAGACGGAGACGGGCAGGACGATATTTGTAAATTCAACACCGCCTATGCCTACGGTCGGCACACACTGCAACACAAAACGATCGCTCAGAATTTCCGTCTGGACATTGAAGATTACATCGGTGTCAACTTCCAGGTTTTACCCGTTTTGATTGACGCGATGGGCGGCTTGGACATTTCTGTGACTGCCAAAGAAATGACACAAATACCCGCAAACGGTTGTTTTGTTTCCAAATACGCTGCCGATAATTCCGGTTTTTCACCTCTAACGGGTGCACCGGGTGTATATCATTTAAACGGTTTCCAAGCTATGGAATACGCGCGTATTCGTAAAATCGACAGTGATTTCCAACGAACAGCGCGGCAACGCAAGGTTCTCACCCTATTGATCGAAAAAGCCAAAAAAATGAGCTATACACAACTCATCGACGTCGTGTACAAGGCGGCTTCCCGCGTGGATACCAACATGACAACCGATGAATTCCTGGATATCGCCGCCAATTCACTAACGTATGCCTCCTATACGGTTGAAAGCGACTATCATATTCCGGAAGACGGCACGTATAAGTTCACGTCCATATCCGGAAAAGGAAGCGGAATTTTATTGACCGATCCCAAAGAAACGGTAAAAAACCTGCACAAGTATATTTACGGATAACAAAACGCCGTTCACGGAATATTCCGTGAACGGCGTTTTTCGTTACTTGAATCAGTGGCGAAGCAAGATGGTTCGAGGAATGTTCTTAACCGTAATGGTTTCAGCTCCTTCGGCATACTCGCCGTCCAAAGACCACGGCAACGGTTTTTTCATGAAAAAAGTGACCTCTGATGTTTTGAAGAAATCGAACAGTTCCGAGTCAAAGTCTGCGGTGTTGAGCGAATTAAGAATGCGCGCAAGTTCGGCCGCATTCGTGGGACGGCGCACTAAGATGACTTCAAACAAGCCGTCACTCATATCCACGATTCCGGCATTGAGCTTAACCAATCCGGCAACCGAAGTAGAGTTGCATACCGCTCCAAACAGATAATCACCCTCATAGCGTTTATCCGCCGTTTGAGCGACAATCTGATGGCTCTGCACGGAAAAGAGTTCTTTGCTCCCCTCCAATAAATACGCAAAATGTCCGAGAGCATTTTTTGTGGTTTGCGGCGCATTGTACGAAGCGGCTGTAAAAATACCAAAGGAAGCAATATACGAGAAATGTCGTACTCCGTTAAATGAGCCGACGTCCATGGCATCATCATGACCGTCTAATATGTTCCGCAACGCCGCTGCCGGCTGCTTTTTCAAGTGCATGCTGTTCGCAAAATCGTTGGTGCTCCCCGCCGGTATATATCCGAGCGGCACCTGCTTTTTGCAGGTAAGCAAACCGTCAATCACTTCGTTTAGTGTACCGTCACCGCCGCAACAGATGATTAGGTCGTGTTGCGCCGCCAACTGCTCCGTGATACGCCGTGCATCGCCGCGTGTGCCGGTAACGTGAACCGTCGGCAGATACCCTGCACGGCACAATCCGTCTGTGATAGGAAACAATGCGGCACGCCCCTTTGCCTTCCCCGCCACAGGGTTGATGATCAACAATACTCTTTGTCCCGCCGCCATTAATAATTCCCCCTTACCGTACGTTCCTAATTCATATTATATCAAACCCGTCAAGAATAGCCGTGAAGAAACTGTGAATTTTTCTTTTTGGTTGACAGCAGCAACTGAAAAGAGTACAATATTTCCTATAAATGCGCCACACAAAGCGAGGAGAAAATGATATGGCCTGGTTTTTTCGAAAACGAGAAAATGTTAAACAGCCGTCAGCCGTTATCGCCCTCGATGGAAAGCTCATTACCTATGCGGTACGTCGCGAAGAAACCGGCGAGATCGTGATCGGTAAAGACGGGCGCATTTGCGCAGCCACCGAGGAATTAGAGTTGCGTTTTTCGGATGGATCCGTACCATTCGCCTGCGCCCTCTCTTCCATGGAATACGGTGAACTGATGAGCCGAAACGGCGTTCTCATCACCGGTGATGACACCGTCACCGGAAAACGCGTTACCGTGGTTGCTTATTACAAATACTATCGTTAAGAAAGGTGATACCATTTATGCGCTTGCAAACTCTCATCGGTTCGCTTGCACTGACAGCGATCGTCGCTCTTGTCCCCTACTTCCCCGTGTCAGCCGTAGAGCCGACGCCGGACGATACCATCACTACGGCAGAGGTAGACTATATCCGTCTCGTCACGGAACCGGACGATGTTGCGGAGGATGTCTATTATGTGATGAACGGCAACAAAAACAGCGGTCCCGACTCCTTTACGTGGGTGGAGGACAGCATTGCCGGAACGGCTTTACAATTGGACGGAAACACGCAGCACGTTCGCCTTGCCACCGACCGTGTCAGAGAAATTACTGCGTTCACCTTTTCTGCTTGGTTTAACTGGGCCGGGAACCAGGGTGACAAAGAGCAGCGGTTGCTTTGTGTCTATAAAAACGAAAATCACAGTTTGATTGTTTCGCCGCACAACACCGATCCGTCAGTGCAGTTAGACGGTATTCAACTAACCCTGGAGGACCCTCAAATCGAACCGGTTTCGCTCTATCATCCGGTCACGGAAAACGTTACCTCGGCATTGCCGACAAACGAGTGGCATCATCTGGCCGTAACCTTGTCCGATACGGAAGTTGCCCTGTATATTGACGGTGCTCTGTACGCCTCCCAAACACTCGAGAATTTTTCGGTCAGCACCATGGATCTGTACCGTTTGGTGATCGGCAGCGAATTTGACAGTGACGCAAATTTCAGCGGCCTTATCGACAACGCGCTGCTGTACAGCACCGTATTGGATACCGAACAAATTCAACTACTCGCAGAAAACAGAGATCCTCTGGCGGGTGGCACACCCACTTCCAAAAAAGAAACGTTGGCAACCAAACCCTATCTTGATGACAATACGTCCGACGAAAAGCCCTCTGTTCACATTTTAGGGCTTTCGCCGATTACGTTCGCTATACTGGGCAGTTGTTTAGTGCTGGTGATCATTCTTTCATTGGTGCTTAGTCTTTACCGTAAAAACAGTCAAAAACAGCAGAAGGAGGATCACCCGTGAAAAAGCTTCTCATTTTTACACTTTGTGCGGTTCTTTTCTGCCTGATCGCGGCACCGGTAGCAGCCGATGATAACACCATCCAGACGCATAAATTAACTGTCCTCGGCGATGACACACTGGTTTTCAACGCAGAAAACGCCCCGACGTTGTGGGAAAAGCCCACTCTGAAAGCCGGACAATATACGACGGTTTCCGGTATACTGACCGTACACAACGAAACATCGGTCG
The DNA here is from genome assembly GCA_017440765.1 of Clostridia bacterium. Taxonomy (GTDB): domain Bacteria; phylum Bacillota; class Clostridia; order Oscillospirales; family Acutalibacteraceae; genus RGIG3009. Next base: position 3,521 of record JAFSGO010000081.1, on the reverse strand, counting down.
AGCAAAAAATCGGACTGCGTACCGTTGAACTTCCCTACGATAACGAAGACGCTCTGCGCTACCTGAATCATGTATACATTACCGTACGTAACGGAAGCAAAGTGCTGTACGAAGGGCCCTATGGCGCCATTAACGACGACCGCGATTTCAACCTGAACATGATGCTCGCTCCGAACAAAAAAATGAATTATTTCATTGATTTGCGTTGTGATTACCTTTATACGGGCAATGGCTTGGCAGAGGAAGATTTGATAAAATGGGAGTTTTACGCAGTGGAGGAAACATCGGACGACACCGCGGAAACTACGTCATTTTCCAACCGCGCACTGCTGGAGATCCTCATTTCCTGCGGCATCGCCGCACTTCTCCTGGGTGGTATCTTCGTATATAATCGCTTCATCAAAAATCGTAGATAACAGTAAATAACAAGCGGCTGCAGCAATACTTGCTGCAGCCGCTTGTTGTTATTCTTCAGCAGGCAATAACGAAAGGCCTAACTCGCCGAGCTGTGCATCATCCACTGAGGACGGACACTGTGTCATCAGTTCAGTCATGTTCTGCACCTTCGGGTACGCGACCACGTCACGCAATGTAGGTGCGCCAAGCATCTGCATGACCAAACGGTCAAGGCCCAGAGCCATACCGCCGTGCGGCGGTGCGCCATATTTGAATGCATCGGTCAAGTAACCGAATTTCGCATAGGAAACCTCATCCGAAAGCCCCAACGCACGGAACATCTGCTTTTGCAGTTCCGGATCGGTAATACGGATAGAACCACTCGCCATTTCAATGCCGTTGAGCACCAAATCATACGCTTTGGCAAACACACGCGCCGGGTCACTTTCCAGATACGGAATACATTCATCCAGCGGTGAGGTGAAAGGATGGTGCATCGCCACCCAAGTGTTTTGCTCAGCATCCCATTCAAAGAACGGGAAATTGATGATCCACAACAGATCAAATCCTTCGCGTTTGATATTCAGCTTATCCGCCAATTCCAAACGCAACGCACCGAGAACCGTGAGAACCAGTTTTGAAACGGTATCCGCGACCAGGAGCACCACGTCCCCCTGCTCAGCGCCCAATTTGGCAAGCAACGCCTGCATGGTTTCTTCCGTTAGGAACTTACCAAACGAAGACGAGATGCCGTCCTCTGTCCAGCGCACCCACGCAAGCCCTTTAGCACCAATACCTTTCGCGTGTTCCGTAAGCTTATCAATATCTTTACGGGAAATGCTCTTGACAGCATCTTTGGCAACGATACCGCGAACAGAACCGCCACCCTCAATAGCGGAGGTGAAGACACCGAAGCCACACTGTTTCACAACCTCGCTGACATCGCACAGTTCCATGCCAAAACGGGTGTCCGGCTTGTCGGAGCCAAAACGCTCTATCGCCTCGGTATAGGTCATGCGCGGCAACGGCAACGGAATATCAACGTTCAGGATTTCCTTGAAGACGTGCTTTATAAAGCCCTCGCCGATCTCCAGAACGTCCTCCACGTCAACGAACGACATCTCCAAGTCGATCTGCGTAAACTCCGGTTGACGGTCGGCTCGAAGATCCTCGTCGCGGAAGCAGCGTGCCAACTGAAAATAGCGGTCAAATCCGGCAACCATCGACAGTTGTTTGTACAACTGAGGTGATTGCGGCAAGGCGTAGAATTCGCCTTTATGCACACGGGACGGAACTAAAAAGTCACGTGCGCCCTCGGGAGTGGAACGCACCAAAATGGGCGTTTCCAATTCCACAAAGTTCTGCGAATCAAAATAATCGCGCGTTGCTTTCGCGATCTTATGGCGCAACAACAGGTTGCGTTGCAGATCGGGGCGACGCAAATCTAAATAGCGGTATTTTAAGCGCATCGCCTCTGCGGTATTGGAATTCTCCACAATTTCAAACGGGGGCGTTTCCGCTTTGTTCAAAATGCGAAGCTCGGTCACCGCAATTTCCACTTCACCGGTGGGAATCTCGTTGTTGATAGAGGACCGCACGCGCACCGTACCAGTGGCGGCAATCACGTATTCGCCACGGACCGTAAAGGCCTTGTCAAAAATATCACGTGCCGTATTGTCATCAAATGCAAGCTGAACGATACCGGTACGATCTCGCAGGTCAATAAAAATCAACTGACCGAGATCGCGCTGACGCTGTACCCAGCCAAATACGGTGGCGGTTTCGCCCGCATGCTCTCTGCGAAACTCACCGCAATAGCGGGTGCGCTTCATTCCTTTGATCGTTTCCATTTACATATCCCCTAACAGCTGTGCCACGTCGGCAAACTGCCGATCCAGCGATTTATTGTATAAAACCGTGTAAAGCCCGTCGTCAAGATCCACGTCCGTGACTTCACCGGTCGCCATATCCTTGAGTTTAGCTTTGCCGGTTTCAAGTTCCGTATCACCCACAACAATGGTGTACAGAGCGTGCAGCTTATCGGCATATTTCATCTGTGCTTTAAGCCCTCTGCCGACCGTATCACACTCCACCGAAACGCCGCCTTCACGCAGCTGATTAGCGAGCGCAAAACACCGTTTTGCCGCTGCGTCGCCCATCGAAGCAAGATACAGATCGCAAGTGGGCTCTTTGGGGATCGGCGCATTCTGCGCGTGTAATACCATCAACAACCGCTCAAGTCCCATGCCAAACCCGAGCGACGGCAGATGCGGTCCGCCAAGTTCCTCACACAAGCCGTCATAACGGCCACCGCCACACACGACCGCTTGCGCGCCCAGCGCATCGGACACGAACTCAAACACAGTGCGGGTGTAGTAATCCAAGCCACGCACAATATGCGGATCAAGTGAAAACTCGATACCGGCGGCGGTCAAATAATCTTGCACCTTATGGAAATGCTCGTTGCAATCGTCGCACAAATAATCCACAATAACGGGTGCGTCCGCGGCAATCGCAGAGCATATCGGCGATTTACAATCTAAGATGCGCATGGGATTGCGACCCAAACGGTCACGACAGGTTTCGCACAATTCCCCTTGACGCGCTTCAAAATAAGCTTTAAGTGCCTCGTGATAGGCCTTACGGCAGGTCGGGCAACCAATGGAATTGACGTGCAGTGACACGCCTTCAACCGACAACGCTTTGAGAACGTTGTGCGCGACGGCAATCACTTCAGCATCCGCCATCGGAGAAGCCGTACCAAAGCACTCAATGCCAAACTGGTGAAATTCACGCAAACGGCCTGCTTGCGGCTTTTCATACCGATAGCAGGAGGTAACGTACGATGCCTTGATCGGCAACGCCTCATTGTGAAGCCCATGCTCTAACAGCAGACGCATAGCGCCTGCTGTTCCCTCCGGTCGAAGCGTGATCGAGCGACCGCCCTTATCCTCAAAGGTATACATTTCTTTTTGCACTACGTCGGTCGTCTCACCCACCGAACGTTGAAACAACTCCGTGTGTTCAAAAACCGGCATGCGGATCTCGCGGTAACCGTGGTCACGCGCCACCTGCAGAGCAGTGCGCTCCACGTATTACCACTCGTGACTCTCATTCGGCAACAC
>JAFSGO010000080.1 GCA_017440765.1 Clostridia bacterium | reverse complement strand
TTTTGTCAATTCCCATACTTGCATTGCTTGCTGTATGATGAAAATAACTGGAGGGTCGCTTGTGAACATTTTCCAAAAAGGATTCAATTATTCGCAGGATGGACCGGGCAATCGATTGGTCTATCATTTAAAAGGATGCAATATGCACTGCCCGTGGTGCTCCAATCCGGAGGGGATGTCGACGAGCGTGGGAACGTACACTGTCATGACACCGAGCGAACTTGTTTCGGAGGCGATATCGTCAAAACCAATGTTTTTTGACGGCGGCGGTGTTACTTTCACCGGCGGTGAGGCAACGCAACAATCCGTGGAATTGGCGGAGGTACTGCGGGGGCTGTCGGAAAACGGCATCAATACCGCCATTGAGACCAACGGTACCTACCATCGGTTGGGCGAGCTGCTTTGCTTAATTGATCATCTGATGATCGATTTCAAACATCCGTTAAGCGAACGGCACAAACGGTTTACCGGTTTGCCGAACGATGTGGTAAAAGATAACATCCGTTTGGCAATCGCGAAGGAAAAGGATTTGTTAGTTCGTATTCCATTTATCGGCGGTGTGAATAATGACCGTGAAAGCATCGACGGGTTTCTGGATTTTTTCAAAAGTTTAGATACTGATCGCTTTCGTGTGGAGATCTTGCCGTACCACGAATACGGTAAGGATAAGTGGGAAAAATGCGGCTTACCATACGCTATGCAACATGCGTTTGTAAGCGAAGATGAACGCACTAAGTTTGAACAACAATTAATGGCGATCGGTGTCGCCGTCATTCGAACATAGGAGGAAAGAAGTATGTATACAGCACAATCGGTTACCGCATTGGCAAAAGCATTATTCAAGGAGGAACTCGCCAAACAACGATTGGACGGATGGTTTCTGACGAGAGAAATCGTCTGCAACAAAGCGGAGGAACTGAAAGGTCTTTCCAAGGAAATGCGCGCTGCCAAGGAACTCGAAGCCATTGTTAAGGAGCTGCCGCTGAGCATCAGTGATTATGCGATTTTTGCGGGCAGCCAGTCGGATGCCTTTGCACGCAGTTACGCGCTGATCAATCCGGCTTTTCAAGTCGAAACGTTTTCGGGCTACTGTGACCCGACCGCTGTGTACGGTGACATTGAGCCGAATGCGGAATTTACAAAAGAGCGCATTGAGCGGGTGCGCGAGTTTTCCAAAAACACGGCGTACGTCAAGCGATTGACGGCGATGTACGACCGCTTTGAGTCCTATACCGAAGAGGTCGCCTTTTTCATCGAGCAGGTGACGGGACATATCATCCCCGATTTCCGTCCGGTCTTAAAGCACGGCGTGAAGGCGATATTGGACGAATTAGCGCAACGTATGGAAAACGAGAACGATCCATACAAACGCGACAATTATCAAGCAATGACGATCGCCCTCGGTTGTGTTTTAACGCTCGGCAAACGGTATGCCGATTTAGCAGCGAAAAAAGCCGCGGCTGCCGAAGGCGAACGTCGCTTGGAATTTGAGCATTTGGAAAAAACGTTGCGTAAAATTCCGTATAACGGTTGCGAAACGCTTTTTGAAGCGATACAGTGCTATATGTTGCTGTGGGAGCTTATGTGTTTGGAGCAAGCTCCCAATCCATTCGCATTCTCGGTCGGCAACGCTGACCGCGTTTTTGAGCCGTATCGTGCGATGGAGAATCTGTCCCGCGAGGATGCGGCGGCGTTGCTTAAACATTTCCTTGTCTTTTTTAACGTCGGCGACCGCAGCTGGGCGATCTCGCAAAACCTCATCGTATCCGGGCGCGACGAAAAGGGGAACGATTTGACAAATCCGACCTCGTACGCGCTGTTGGATGCGTATTTTGACATGAACCTGCCGCAGCCGATTTTGTCGGTGAAGCTTCATAAAAACACCCCTGCCAAGGTGTATGAGGAGTTGGGTCGTTTCTTCTTCTCGCCCGGTGTGCTCACGCCGTCGCTGTTTAACGACGACTCAGTGTTTGAACTGTTGCGAGCGAGAAACGTTGCGGAAGATGATCTGAAAGACTACTCGGTGGCTGGTTGTCAAGAACCGCTGATCATGGGTAAGGATAACGGCAATACTACCAATAGTTGGTTGAACATGCCGAAAATTTTGGAACTGTGCTTAAACGGCGGTAAATCGATGATCACCGGGAAAGTGATTGAAGAAACCGAACCGGTCGACAGTGTCACCTTGCTTAAAAATATTCGTGAGACCTTCTATACCACTTGCGAACACTACGTGGATTTGATGTGCGAAGCGGCAAACGGCGCTTCCAAGGCGATCAGTGAATTGCCGGTTCCGTTCCTCAGCTGCTTTATGGGCGGCGTGTCCTCAGGGTACGATATGCGCGACACGGAGCACCAGGGAACACCGTACAACGGCAGCGGTTGCCTGATTCATGGACTCAGCGTGATGGCAGATTCCTTTGTTGCCATCGATAAATTGCTTGCGGAACGCCCCGAAGAGGCCGATAAGTTGATTGAAGCGCTCAAATGTGATTTTGTGGGATATGAGGACCTGCACGCGTTCTTGAAAGCCGCGCCGAAATTCGGTAACAACATAGCGGTCGTGGACGAAGAAGCGGCTGAGATCGCGAACCGTATTTCAGATATGGTGGCGGCGCACAAGAACTATTTGGGTAATCCTTTCCGTGCGGACTGGGCGAGTCCGACTACGCACTTGACCTACGGCTATTGGGTAGCCGCAACGCCCGACGGCAGACACGCACGTGAACAACTTAATTACGGCGTTGATCCGCTCTACGGCGAAGCAAGCGGAGGCATGGGTTTCCGTATCCTTTCCAACATGAAACTTCCCTTTGCGAAAATGGGAGGCGGTTATGCCTCGCATTTGGGAATCGATCCCAAGTATTTCACCGCCGACACGTTTGAGGGAAAAGGCACGGATTTTGCCAACCGTGTAATTAAGCCCTTGTTCTTTAACGCAGAGATGAAAGATCGGGTGTCTCCGTTCTATCTATACGTGAATGTCACCACGCCCGATACGCTTCGTAAGGTATTGGCCGATCCGAAAAAGTATGCACCGAACGGTGTGTATATTATGAGAATTCACGGCACGTTTGTTAATTTCTTGGATCTGTCTCCCGCGATTCAGCAGGATATTATTAAGCGATTGGATCCCCACTCTACTGAAATGTGAGGCGCTGACTATGTATGCAATCGGTTTGGATATCGGCACTACTTCGGTGTGCGGTATTCTCCATAATGCAAAAACCGGGGAAATCGTGTGCTCGCGTACTCTTGCAAACGACACCTTTCTTCCAACAGACAACAGCTTTGAAAAGATCCAAGACCCCGCTCGGTTATTAACACTGGTGGATACGATCCTGCAAGAGCTTTTATCAAAGCAGTTGTCGATCACGTCTATCGGTGTGACCGGTCAAATGCACGGTATCGTGTATATCGATAAAGACGGAAAACCGGTCAGTCCGCTTGCCATTTGGCAGGACGGCAGGGGAGACCAGCTGTATCAATACGGCAAGACCTACGCGGAGTATATGAGCGAAAAGAGCGGGTATGCTTTGGCTACCGGCTACGGTGCGGTTACGTATTTTTATGATACGGTCAACAGCAGAGTGCCAAGTGAAGCAGTGGGCTTTTGTACAATACACGATTTGGCAGTTTTACATCTTACGGGCAAGACAAATCCGGTTCTTCATTCGTCGGATGCAGCGAGTCTGGGT
>JAFSGO010000079.1 GCA_017440765.1 Clostridia bacterium | reverse complement strand
GCAACGCTTGCCGTTCCGCCTGCTCCTCGGCAGTCAAGTCACGCTCACGCGCAATGCGCGTCAGTTCGCTGATGCGATCCATTTTTCGTTGCTGCATACTATCACCCCAACGGTTCTTTCACTATCTTCGCCGACTGACGCGGAAACCGCGGCGGCGTCGATTTCTCTTTATCAATTACAAACAAGCGACGTTCTTGCTGTTCCACACCGTCGTGCGGAAGGCGCGGAAGTGTGAGCTCTTTCACCGCGGACACCCGCCCGCCAAGCAGCTCCACCGCGCGCGTCGCCGCTTTCAGTTCCGCATCACTGTCCGGCCCTTTCATGGCAATGAAACGCCCGCCGACTTTCACAAACGGCAAACAGTATTCCGAAAGCACCGGCATTGCCGCTACGGCACGCGCTGTTGCCACGTCGTACTGCTCGCGCAGTTTCGGGTTGCGCCCGCCTTCCTCAGCGCGCGCGTGAATCAGTTGTGCCCGAATCCCCAGTGCAGCGCACACTTCTTTTAAAAAGATGAGCCGTTTATTCAAGCTGTCCAATAAGGTCAGCGAAATATCCTCCCGCACGATGGCGAGCGGAATCCCGGGAAATCCCGCACCCGTTCCAACATCGATCACCGAAAGCCCGGTTTTCTCCGGCATGACGCTGAGTGCGGTGATGCTGTCGGCAAAATGTTTAAGTACAATATCCTGCGGTGCGGTGATAGCGGTCAGATTCATCCGCTGATTCCACTCCACCAAAAGCTCGGCGTACCGATCAAACTTTTGGCAAGCCGTATCACTCATCGTGACGCCGTATTCTGCCGCATACTCGCGTAAAAGCTCTGTATCAATCATGTATTTGCCCCCAACCATACGATCAGCACCGACACGTCCGCGGGACTGACCCCACTGATGCGGGATGCCTGCCCGATACTGCGCGGACGGATCTTGCCGAGCTTTTCCTGCGCTTCCTTGCGCAAACCGACGATGGTCGTATAATCGACGTCCTCTGGCAACAATCGATTTTCCAGCCGCCGCATCTCGTCAATATCCGCCTGCTGACGGCGGATATACCCTTCGTACTTGATCTCCACTTCCACCTGTTCGCGCACCAACGCATCCAGCGGCGGGCGATCGGTGTCGATAGTCGTCAAATTGTCGTAATTGAGTTGCGGGCGACGTAAGAGCTCCTCCAACCGAATCCCGCTGACAACGGGTGTCGTTCCGTTTTGCTCCAAAACGGCATTGAGCTCGACGGTAGGCGATAAAATCGTTTCGTGCAACCGCTCGCGCTCCGCCGCCTTTTGCTGCTGACGGCGGCAAAAGCGTTCCCATCTGCCGTCATCCACCAACCCGACCTCTCTGCCGAGCGGCGTCAACCGTTCGTCGGCGTTATCCTGCCGCAAAATCAGGCGATATTCCGACCGCGACGTCATCATACGGTACGGATCCATGCATCCCTTGGTAACAAGATCGTCGATCAGCGTGCCGATGTAACTCGACGCGCGATCAAGCATTAGCGGCTCTCGCCCTTTGAGTTTCAGTGCCGCGTTAATACCGGCAACCAAACCTTGTGCCGCCGCCTCCTCGTAACCGGAACTGCCATTAAACTGCCCCGCTCCGTAAAGACCGGGAAACTCTTTGCACTCGAGCGTAGCCGACAGCTGCAACGGATCACAGCAATCGTACTCGATCGCGTACGCGGGACGCATGACCACGACGTTCTCTAAACCGGGAATGGTGTGCAAAAATTGCAGCTGCACGTCCACCGGCAAGGACGAGGAAAGCCCCTGCAAATACATCTCATCCGTATTCAACCCGCACGGCTCAATAAACACCTGATGCCGCTCTTTATCGGCAAACCGCACGACCTTATCTTCAAAACTGGGACAATATCGCGGCCCAACACCGCTGATCTTGCCGCCGTACAGCGGCGAACGGTGCAGATTTTCCAAAATGACGCGCTTGGTTTCGGCGGTCGTCCACGTGATGTGACACGCCACCTGATTTTCCAGTTTCCCCTCGGTTTCAAACGAGAACGGCACCACCGGCTCATCCCCGAGTTGTTCTTCGGTTTTGGAAAAATCAATACTGGAACGCAGCACGCGCGCGGGTGTGCCCGTCTTAAACCGCCGCAAAGACATCCCCATATCCACCAGTGATTTTGTCAGATCAGAGGCAGGGAACAGCCCGTCCGGCCCGCCGTCATACGACACGTCGCCGATAAACAACGTGCCGCGCAGGTAAGTACCGGTGGCGAGAATTACCGCCTTGGCGGTATACTGCTCCTCCAACCGCGTGGTGAGCAGCCACTCCTCTCCCGTTCGCTCCAGCGACACGATCTCCGCTTGTTTGAGTTCGACGTTTGCTGTCGTTTCCAATTTTTGTTTCATATACGCGCCGTACACACGGCGGTCGATCTGTGCGCGCAGGGAATGTACCGCAGGCCCTTTGCCGCGGTTGAGCATACGGGATTGCAAAAACGTGGCGTCGGCCGCTTTTCCCATTTCACCACCGAGCGCATCGATCTCGCGCACCAAATGTCCCTTGGCGGTGCCGCCGATCGACGGATTACAAGGCATATTCCCGACCGCATCAAGGTTGATGGTGAAGATCGCGGTACGACACCCGAGTCGCGCCGCCGCCAAAGCGGCTTCGATCCCTGCGTGCCCCGCGCCGATAACGGCAATATCAAATTGTCCTGCCGAAAATTTCATACCGTTTGCTCCTGCTGGTAAAGTTTCTTGGTCTATTATACCGCCTTTTCCCCAAACTTTCAACAATGTATTTTTGTGGAAAAGTGGAAAGTTCGGTGGAAAACCTTTTTGTCCCTTGCGGATGATGACGCACCCTGACGCAAGCCGTCGAACCGACCACACTTTCCACCGATCCTTCCACAAATCGCCGTTTTTATATTGAAAAGTCGCCTTTTTTGTGATAGCATAACAAAAAAGATGTAAAAAGGAGGGGTTGTATGCCGGCATTAACAGATCTAAGCACCGTGCGCGACATTCTGTCACGCCATGGGTTTTCGTTTTCCAAAGCGCTCGGTCAGAATTTTCTGATAAACCCCTCCGTTTGTCCGCGGATGGCACAATTGTGTCATCCCGAGCTTGACGGCGAGTTTGCCGTTTTGGAGATCGGGCCCGGCATCGGGGTACTGACAAAAGAACTCGCGCAGGTGGCAAAACGCGTTATCAGCATTGAACTCGACACCCGCCTACTCCCCATTTTGAAAGAAACGCTCGCAGATTATCCGAACGTCACCGTTATCAACGGCGACGCCATGAAACTCGACCTTGCCGCCGTGTTAAAAGAACACGCGGAGGGCTTGCCTGTGGTGGTCTGCGCCAACCTGCCGTATTACATCACCTCGCCGTTGCTCATGCGGCTGCTTGAAAGCCGCCTGCCCGTCGAGGCGATCACCGTACTGGTGCAAAAGGAAGCCGCCGTGCGGTTGTGCGCTAAGCCCGCCACCCGCGAATGTGGGGCAGTCACCTTGGCAGTGCGGTATTTTGCCGAGCCGGAAATTCTGTTTTCGGTCTCCCGCGGCAGTTTTTTGCCTGCACCTAAGGTGGATAGCAGTGTCATCCGCCTGCGCTTGCACGGTAAACCGCCGTGTGAGATTGCCGACGAAGCGCTCTTCTTCCGTTTGGTGCACGCGGCATTCGGGCAACGGCGTAAAACGCTGCCCAATTCACTGGGCGCCGCCGGCTATACGAAAGAACAGATCGTCACGGCACTGCAGGCAGCAGGGCTCTCCCCCACCACCCGCGCGGAAGAACTTACTCTTGCACAATACGCAACGTTGACAAAAATATTTTTGACGATATAAAAAACACCCTGCTACAGCAGGGTGTTTTTGTTTTGCTTTTTCTCAGTTTGCGGGAGTCGGCCGTACAACGCCGTGTTTTCGCGCACAATATTGGCAAGCCAATCGTTGATACAACCCGCGCCGATGCGCCACTGCCAGTTGTTGCCGAGCGTGGCAGGGGTATTGATCCGCGCTTCACTGCCAAGCCCGATGATGTCCTGCATCATCAGAATGGCAGTATCTGCCACCGACATCAATGCGGCGCGCATCATCGACCAGTTAAACCCTTCTTCGTCGTCCACGTGGAGATACCGTCTTGCCATTTGAACGTCATCCGCGTCTGCGGTTTTCGTCCATCCGAGAATGGTATCGTTATCGTGCGTGCCGGTATATACCACACAGTTGCGGTGATAATGGTGCGGCAGATAATCGCTGTCCTCGCGGCTGTCAAAGGCAAATTGCAGCACTTTCATTCCCGGGAATCCCGAATCCGCCAACAATTCACGGACAGCGGGGGTCAAAAAGCCGAGATCCTCTGCAATGATCGGGAGTTGGCCGCCCAAGGCAGCTTTCAGTGCTTCAAACAACTCCATACCGGGCCCCTTGATCCAATGTCCGTTCTTAGCGGTAAGCTCCCCGTACGGCACGGCAAAATACGATTCAAATCCGCGGAAATGATCGATGCGCACCGTATCATACAGCTTCAGCGCGTATTGTAAGCGGCGTTTCCACCAGCCGTAATCATCCTTTTGCATATACGTCCAATCGTATAAGGGGTTGCCCCACAGTTGACCGTCCTCACAAAACGCATCGGGCGGCACACCCGCCACCAGTTCCGGCCGCAACCGCTTATCCAGTTGGAACTGAACGGGATCTGCCCAAACGTCCGCGCTGTCGTATGCCACGTAGATCGGAATATCCCCGATGATGCGAATACCCGCGGCGTTGGCGTATTCTTTCAGCGCCGTCCACTGTACGGCAAATTCATACTGAATAAACCGATAAAAGGAAAGCTCTTCTGCGTACGTACGGCGCGCGGCGGACAAGGTCGCCTCCTCGCGCAGGCGAAGCGGCTCCTCCCACTGCGACCAGTTTTCGTCACGGTGTGCTTTTTTGAGTGCCATAAACAACACGTAATCGTCCAGCCACCAGGCATTTTCCGCGCAAAACGCGTGGTAATCCTTGTCCGGTACAAAGCGGTCAAACGCTTTTTTCAAAAGCGGCAGGCGGTTTTCGTACAGCTTGCCGTAGTCAATGCTGTGGGGATCGTCACCGAAATCGCAGGCGGCAAGCTCCTCGGCGGTCAACAAGCCGTCCTCCTTGAGTATATCCAGATCCACAAAATACGGATTACCGGCAAACGAGGAAAATGATTGGTAGGGGGAATCACCGTAACTCGTAGGACCCAGCGGCAGCACCTGCCAATAGCTTTGTCCGGCTTTTACGAGAAAATCTACGAATTCATACGCTTCCTTGCCCAGCGTCCCGATGCCGTAGGAAGACGACAACGAAAAGATCGGCATCAGAATACCGCTTGCTCTCATACACTAACCACTACCCTTTTACCGCACCCGAAAGCACGCCCTTGATGATATGCTTCTGGCAAATGATATAGATCACCACGATGGGAATCAGACACATCATGATCATCGCCATCGTCGCACCGTAATCCACCCGACCGAAGCTCCCTTGCAAAAACTGAATATGGATCGGAATGGTCATATACTTGGTACGGTCCAGCACCAGATACGGCAACAGATAATCGTTCCATACCCACATCGTCTGCAAGATCGCCACCGAAATATACGTAGATTTCATGATCGGCACGTCCACCAAGAAGAAGGTCTGCAACGCGTTGCACCCGTCCATATCCGCGGCCTGCTCCACCTCAAGCGGAATGCTTTTGATAAAGCCCGAAAACAAAAACACCGCCAATCCCGCACCGAAACCCAGATAAATGATCGGAATGGTCCACGGTGTGTTCAGTTTCAAATTATCCGCCGTTTTGGAAAGCGTAAACATCACCATTTGAAACGGCACGACCATGGAAAAAATACACAAGTAGTATATCACTTTGCAAAACAAACTGTCAACACGGTTGATATACCATGCCGCCATGGACGTACACAGCAAAATCAGCGCCACCGAAAAGACGGTGATCACCACGCTGTAAAAGGCAGACATATAAAACGGATAGTTGCCGTTGTTAATACCGGTAACGTAATTCTGAAACCCCATAAAGGTATCCGCTGTAGGCAGCTGAAACGGGGTGAGGGCAATGGACGAACTGCTTTTAAGGGAATTTACCAGCACGATCACGATCGGCAGGATCCAAACGATGGCAAGAAACGAGAAGATCACCGTCAGCACCGTGTTAACGGTGCGCGTGCCACGGCTTAAATGGGATGTCATTACTCCTGCACCTCCCGACTTCTGGTAAAATACAACTGCGACAGCGCGATGATAACGACCGCCACAAAGAAAATAACGGCTTTTGCCTGACCGATACCCATATTGGATACGCTGTTATAAAACGATTGATAAATGTTAAGTGCCAGCATCTCGGTCTGTCGAAACGGTGCACCGCCCGTGAGTGCCAAGTTTTGGTCGAACAATTTAAAGGAATTTGTCAGCGTTAAAAAGGTGCAGATGGTGATAGACGGCATCACTGTCGGAATTATGATATGCCGTAAGATCTGAAAAGACCCCGCACCGTCTATCTTGGCGGCTTCCAGGTATTCTGTCGGCACGTTCTGCAGACCGGCAATGTAAATGATCATCATATAGCCGATCTGTTGCCAGCAAAGCAAGATCACGAGTCCCCAAAACCCGTACGTCGCATTGAGCGCTAACGTCGATCCCAAAAACCGGATGATCACGCCATCCAATATCATTTTCCAAATATACCCCAGCACGATTCCGCCGATGAGGTTCGGCATAAAAAACACCGTGCGGAAAACGGTCGAGCCCTTAATTCCTTTTGTCAGCACAAACGCGATGGCAAACGCAACCAGATTGATAACCGTAACCGACACCAGCGTAAAGGCAACCGTAAACAAAAACGAACGTAAGAACGTTTCATCCTCAAGTGCTTTCTCATAGTTATCAAAACCAACGAACGTGGTAAATTTCAAGGTTTTAAATCGAAAAAAGGATAGATAGATCCCCTGCAAAAACGGCCACACAAACCCAATGCAAAATGCCGCAACAGTCGGCAATAAAAAAAGCGGCGCAAAGGCGCGCATAGAGCGCCGCTGACTGCGATTCATCACCGCAGCCGACGAACGTTTTGTTGTCTTTTTCATGTATCGTCACCTTACCCAAGCAAGGCGGCCGCGGGGCGGCCGCCTTGCTTCTTTGGAATTATTGATGTGATGCTTGATATTGTTTTGACCAGCCGTCTACGATCGCGGTTTTCACACCGTTCCAATCTCCCGTTCCCGCAGAATACGCGGCGAGAGCAGACACGACCTCCGCGCGCCACGCGTCCGTGTTTGGCGTGTAGGGGAACATCCATTTAACACTCGTCGTATCCCCTTTTGCCAGCATATCGTCTAAGATGGCATACAACCCGTTGTCCGGTTTTTTCGCCGATTTGAACGGAGACGTAAAGCCCATTTCGCCGCTTGAAAGCGCCATGGTACCCGTTTCGCTTGTGGCAAGCCACTTCATGAAATCAAGCGTTGCCTTTTGATCGGCTTCGGACACCTGCGAGTTTACCACCCAGTAATTCTCCGTGCCTGCCGCTAACCCTTGCTTCGCATCGTCTACACCGAAATAAATCGGTAAAAAGCCGATGTTTTCTTTGCCGATCGCCGTCGCGTTCGCATATTCCCACGTACCGTTCTGGTAAAACACCGCTTTGCCTTCTTTAAATTCGGCAACCGCATCGTCGCCCGTTTTGGAGGTGAGCGTTTTGGGATCGGTCGCGGAATTATTAATATACAGATCCCACACCGCTTTAAAGTTATCCAGATATGTGCCCTTAATGGTAGCGGGCTGTGTCGTCACGTTATCCGCCGTAAATTCATAATACAACGGCAGATTTGTCAAATGTCCCGAAAACCGCCAAGCGGACGAGCCATCCAAACCTGATGAAGTAAACGCATCAAAGCCCAATTCCTTGGAACGTGAGTGAATATCCTCGGCGATCCGCTTGAGCGATGCAAAATCTTTAATATCTTCAATGGAATATCCCGCGTCGGCAAGCAGCTTTTTGTTGGTAATCAGTCCGTACGCCTCGTATACGTACGCGATACCGTACACTTTGCCATCTTGTTTGAGTGCAAAATCATCGGAAATGAGTTCTTTGTAGATCTCCGAATCCGAAATGTCCAGCGCGTAATCCTTCCACGTCGATAACCCGATCGGACCGTTCACCTGAAACATGGTCGGCGGATTTTCTTTGTCGATCTCCACACCAAGCGTTTTTTCATAATCACCCGATGCCGCGGTCACGACTTTAACGTCAATACCTTTTTCTTCCTTGTACTTGGCGGCAACCATCTGCCAATCGTCGTTTGCTTCCGGCTTAAAGTTCAGATAATACACCTTGCCGGCTTGCGGATCGTCGTCTGCCGGTTTATCGGTACAACCGGGAAACAAACAGAGCATCAAACCAAATACCAGTGCCATGCTGAAAACTTTTCTCATACTGAGGTTCCTCCTTGCATATAATGTTGGGTTACTGAGGACAGTATAGCGCACGCGCCTTGGCGGGTTTTGTCACTTTATGCTTGTACGCTTCTTTTTCCAGTATGTGCGTTGTTGTACGGGTGTATACACACAAATCTTATAAACAAGATAAGACGAATTTTGAAAAAGAAGCATGGCTTTTTTCTCTAATATCTGCTATAGTGAATTTGAAGGTAAAGACTAAGATAGGGGAAAACGCTATGACAGTAAAACCATTCGTCGCTTAAAAGCAAACGAGAATATCGAAACAAAAACGCTCGATCGTTTGTGTTCTGCACTCGATTGCGGACTGGATGAGATAGCTGAGTATGTAAAAGAATAAAACAAACCCCGCATGATCGTTTAGATCATGCGGGGCATTTTGTTTTACAGATCGATTCTGCCGTACAGAGTGGCTTTGATTTCGGTTTCCGAAGTGGTACGCTCCGGGGGAGCGATGTCCTCCGCGGTGTTCATCGGATTGCTGCGCGGCACGAATTTCCGAACCGGACGGTCGATCG
>JAFSGO010000078.1 GCA_017440765.1 Clostridia bacterium | reverse complement strand
GGTGCGATGCAGACGGGCTGGTTAAACCTTAACGGTACGTGGTACTATTTAGCCGGTGGCGGCAATATGGTGACCGGTTGGCAGAGAATAGGCAATACTTGGTATTACTTTAATGCTGGCGGTGCTATGCAGACCGGTTGGTTATACCTTAACGGTACGTGGTATTATTTATACGATAACGGTGCAATGGCCACTAACCTATACATCAGTGGCGGATATATCAACTCCAGCGGTGTGTGGTGCGCATAAATCGGCATCCCCCCGAAAAGAAGCAGTATAACAAAAAAACGCCTCCGAATGGAGGCGTTTTTTGTTATTTCAGTTGTTCTTTGATGATTGCCGCGACGGCTTCTGCTTGTTCTTTTACAAGTGCCGGATCATCGCCCTCTGCCATCACACGGATGAGCGGTTCGGTGCCGGAGGGGCGCACCACGATCCGACCGATGCCGTCCAGTGCTTTTTTGGCGCTCGCCATGGCTTTCTTGATGGCGCTGTTGGTATAGAATTGCAGCTTTCCTTCTGCCGATACGTTAAGGTTGATGCTCAGCTGTGGGTACTTTACCATGATGGTGGCAAGTTCCGAAAGCTTTGCACCGCTTCGCTTGAGATAGGATAACAGTTGGATCGCGGTCAGCTGGCCGTCACCGGTGGTGGCAAAATCGCGGAAAATCACGTGCCCCGACTGTTCGCCGCCAAAGGAAAATTCACCGAGCAGCAGTTCCTCCAGCACGTAGCGGTCGCCGACCTTGGTGGCGATAAACTGCAGGTCGTTATCCTTGCAGAATTTGGTGAAGCCGAAATTCGTCATAATGGTACCGACAACGGTATCACCTGCCAGTTTACCGCGTTCTTTCATGTCGATGGCACAGATCGCCATGATCTGATCGCCGTCGACCTCGTTGCCGTTTTCGTCTACGCACAGGCAACGGTCGGCATCGCCGTCGAACGCGATACCGAGGTCCAGACCGTTTTCAACAACGTATTTTGCTAAGCTATCCAAATGGGTGGAACCGCAGTCACGATTGATATTGATGCCGTCGGGTGTATGGTGCAGGATATGGGCGTCGGTGCGCAGCTCGCGGAACAAGCGCTCGGCGGTGACAGATGCCGCACCGTTGGCGCAATCGACTGCAATACGCATCCCATCGGGTGCATACAAAACGGTGCTTTTGAGGTGATCAATGTAATCTTTTGCAGCATTTTCTGCCACCGTTACCCGACCAATATCACCGCCGATCGGGGCAGGAAAGACCGTTTCACCTTCCAGCACGATCTGCTCAATCTCTTCTTCCAAGGCATCGGGCAGCTTATATCCGTCGCCCGAGAAAAGTTTAATGCCGTTGTATTCGGCGGGATTGTGCGATGCGGAAATCATAATACCTGCGTCCGCCTTATATTTGCCGACCAAAAACGCGACGGCAGGGGTGGGAATTACACCGAGGCGGATGACGTCGGCACCGACGGCACACAGTCCCGAAGTCAGTGCGGCATCCAACATATCCGAAGAAGCGCGCGTGTCCGATCCGATGAGAAATACCGGGCGTCTGCGTCCGTCTTTGGCGAGCACCAGTGCCGCCGCTTTCCCGATGCCGTATGCCAATTCACATGTCAGTTCGGTGTTGGCGATGCCGCGAACACCGTCCGTTCCGAATAATCGTCCCATCTTATTCACTCCGTTTCTGCACAATTTCTTGTGCATTTTTATAAATGTGCCGTGCAGGGATCACACCGCGTACGGAAGAAAGCGGGTATACCTGTGAGCCCTTTCCGATCACCGTGCCGGGGTTTAAGACGCTGTTACAGCCGATTTCTACATAGTCGCCGAGCATCGCACCGCACTTTTTAAGCCCCGTTTGGGCGCACTCGTTGCCGTTTCGAATGACGACGAGAGACTTGTCGCTCTTAACGTTCGAGGTGATGGCACCCGCGCCCATGTGTGCGCGATGTCCTAAAATGGAATCCCCGACGTAGTTGTAATGCGGCACTTGCACGCCGTCAAATAAAATGACGTTTTTAAGCTCGGTGGAATTGCCGATGACCGCGTGCTTGCCGATGAGCACGTTACCGCGGATAAACGCGCCCGGACGCACTTCGGCGGCTTCGTCAATGATACACGGACCCGCTATTGTGACGTTCGGATACACGTTGGCAGAGCGTGCGATCCAGATGTTTTCGCCCCGCTTCTCAAACAGTTCGTCCGGTAACGTTTTGATCAGTTGCAGGATATGCTCGCCGATATGCGGTAGGGCTTCCCACGGATGCCGATATCCCGACAAGCACCTACCTGCGATGCTTTTGGACAAGTCAAATAATTCGTTGGTGTAGATCATGCTTTTTGCCTCCTATCTCGAATAGTGTATGCCGGAACAGACGCATTATATCGATAATGAAGGCAAAATTTTTATGGCGTGTCAAATCTTGACGACAAGAGGGAAAACCGATATACTAATGGAAAAGAGGTGGGAAATATGGCCAAACAGTGGCATACGCTGATTGCCGGCGGCGGCGCGAGCGGACTCGCGGCGGCGGTGTTTTGTGCGCGCAAAATCGGCGGTGAGCGGGTGATCTTATTGGAAAAAGCGCCGCGTGT
Source organism: Clostridia bacterium (assembly GCA_017440765.1). GTDB lineage: Bacteria > Bacillota > Clostridia > Oscillospirales > Acutalibacteraceae > RGIG3009. The sequence continues at coordinate 816 of JAFSGO010000078.1, read as the reverse complement.
CGGCAAAAAGTTGCTGGCTACCGGTAACGGGACGTGCAATATCACCAACCGCCGTGCCGACGTGTCGCACTATCACGGTGCGGATGCATCCTTTGTCGCGCCCGTACTGGATGCCTTCCCGCCTCAGGCGTGTATTGACTTTTTTGAATCGCTTGGTGTGGTTTGCTCCTCGCGTGAAGAAGGGAGAGAATACCCGCTTTGTGAGCAGGCGGCCGCCGTGCTGGATTGCCTGCGCTTAGAATTGAAAACGTTAGGTGTCACCGAACGGTGCGATGCGGCGGTGACCGCTATTCGCCCCGAAAACGGCGGATTTGCCGTTGTGACCGCCAACGAAACGCTGTATGCGAAACACGTGATCTTAGCAACCGGCGGTGCAGCGGCACCGTCGCTCGGCGGCTCGGCAGAGGGATATACACTGGCAACTGCACTCGGTCACCGTAAGACGCCGCTGTTTCCGTCGATCGTGCAGGTGAAGACCGACACGACGTTTATCAAAGCCATGAAAGGACTTCGTACCGATGCGACCGTGTCCTTTGTGCAGGACGGCAAACCGCTTTGCAGGCGCACCGATGAATTACTGTTTACCGAATACGGCATTTCCGGACCTGCTGTGATGCCGATCTCGCGTGCGGTCGGTGATTGGGAGCGCCGCAAGAACGGTACGATGGAGGCGGTTATCGACTTGCTTCCCGCTTTGTCGGAGGAGGCGTTGATGGCACAGCTTGCCACCCGTCCTGCCCGCACGGCAGAGGATTTCTTGACGGGATTGTTACATAAACGCATTGGGCAGACGGTGTGCCGTGCAGCGGGCTTGTC
>JAFSGO010000077.1 GCA_017440765.1 Clostridia bacterium | reverse complement strand
TTGTTTTCTATCGCTGGAATATGAACAATGCCAAAACAAGGATCCATCTTCTCAAGAAAAACGAAGAGGGTATATGGGAAACCGTTGCAGACGTTGAAGGGTACAGCGAAAATGTCAGGGAAGTGATTTTTTCCGATCTTAACGGTGACGGCTTTCCGGAGCTTCTGGTTGGTTGGAACATGTATAATACGACGGATAAACGGTTGGCTGTTTATCGAATCGACCGTAAACTGTCCACGGTAGATTTTGAAAAAGCGTATACCGAACTGCGCTGTGCCGATATGACCGATGATGGGGCAGAGGACGTCCTCTTGGTCAATATCAGCAGCGGTGAACAGGAAGTAAAAGCACAGTTGTATTCGTATGTTAAGAATCAAATGCAATATCGCGGCGAAACCGTGTTGGACAGCGGTATCAAGCAGGTGCGTTCCTCCATTGTTGCCACACTCTCTCCGACGGTCAACGGTATGTTTTTGGATTGTCAAAAGGATGCTAACACCACTGTTACGGAGCTGATTTATTGGAACAACAGTTCCCTGGAATCCCCTTTGAGTGATGAGCCATCCAACTTGAACACCGTGACGGCTCGTGAAAACGGTCTATCTTGTAAAGATCTTGACGGAGATGGTGTCGTTGAATGGCCGCTTTCCAAGCGTTTGAGTGGTTATGAAACGGCCCCGTTGGAAACTGCGATCTGGCAAACCGATTGGATGGCATATGATTTTCGTTCGGCGCAGTCAGAGCGAAAGTTTAGCAGTATTGTAAATTTCATGGATTCTTACATGTTGCGCCTGCGTGACGAGTGGAACGGCGATAGTTTTAAGATCACATACGATAAAAAAACGCATATTCTGTCGATTGGGCAAACAACTGCCGATAGACCTTTCCTGCAGTTGTTGGTTACGCATTCCGATACCAAAATTGCCCTGCCGGAAGGGTTCTCCTATTTTGACGGGTTGGATACCTGGCACTATGCTGTGTGGGTCGATACGGATATCGTAACGTTGGAAGAAGCCCAATATCTGTTTGTGGTGCTTTAAAGGAGGTTCTTCGCTATGTCACGTGTGTTGGTTTGTGAAGACGAGCGCCCGATTCGCGAATTACTGGCCATCAATTTAAAACGCTACGGATACGAAGTCTTTGAAGCTGCCTCCGGCGAGGAAGCATTGCGGGTTTATGATGAAACGCCCCATATCGATCTGGCGTTGTTAGACCTCATGCTGCCACAAATGGACGGTTTTGCCGTATGCGAGGCATTGCGTGAGCGGGATGCTTCTATGGGAATCGTGATGCTTACCGCCCGTGCACAGGAAAGCGAAAAGATCAAAGCGCTTAAGCTCGGTGCAGACGATTACGTCACAAAACCCTTCAGTCCATCTGAGCTCGCTGCGCGGTTGGAAGCGTTGGAACGGCGGATCGCCCGCTCAAAATCAAGTGCGTTGCGGTCGGGAGATTTTGTCTTGGATCTGCGTACCCGTACGCTGAAAAAAGCGGATAAGACAATTGAACTCACTCAGGTTGAATTTCAATTGATGCAATGCTTTTTGGAAAATCAAGGACGACCCTTATCACGCGTGGATATTTTACACCGCGTGTGGGGCCAGGAGTATTTTGGCGAAGAAAAGATCGTGGATGTCAACATCCGCCGTTTGCGAATGAAAATTGAAAACAGTGCCTCTGAGCCCCGGTATATTACCACGGTTTGGGGAACGGGATACTGTTGGAACGAAGAATAAGACGGTGAAAAAGGAGTGACGAATATGCTGTTTAAAAAAGTAACGCGGCGATGGCTGATCAATGGCCTTGGTGCGGTTGTGGTGTTGTTGGTCGTCATTGAATTTGCAGCAGCGTTTTTAGTTCGTTCCTATTATTATCAGCAGACACAAAACAGTCTGTATACCCGCGCGGTATCGTTGTCCGATATGCTGACTTTATATGTCAATGATGCGGATTTTGATTTTGAAAAAAGCGCCAAAACGTATATGGAGAATTTTACGGAGCGCAACAAGATGGAGTTCCAAGTGTTGGACGCGACCGGTAACATCTTGGCAAGTTCCACCGGATTTGCACCGCAATCGGACGTGCCGCCTGACTATCAGGCGGCTTTGGGTAATACAAAGTCAAACTCAAAATCCGCATGGGGTGTGTGGAACGGCAAAAATGCCGTGGGGCAGAATGTACTTGCCTTAACGATGTTGGTAAGAAAATCAGACGATACGGTGTGCGGTGCCATTCGCTACGTGGTGGCTTTGGACAATGTTGATAAGCAGATCACCTTGATTACGTCAGCCATGATTGCGCTCGGTATTGCACTTTTATTCTTCATCATGCTTGTCAGTTCGTATTTCGTAAACAGCATTCTTCGACCGCTCAGCGAGATCGGTGAAGCGGCAACTAAGATTGCGCAAGGGGAATACTCGCACCGTATTGTAAAGCAATATGACGATGAAATCGGAGACTTGTGTGATACCATCAATGATATGGCAGCACAGATTGAGTCTTCGGGAAAATTACAAAACGAATTCATTTCCTCCATCTCACACGAATTACGCACACCGCTCACTGCCATCAAAGGGTGGAGTGAAACGCTAAAAGGTGGTGGCTTAGAGGATCCCGAACTGTTGGATCGCGGTCTTGACGTCATCGGCAGTGAAACCGAACGGCTCTCCGGTATTGTTGAAGAATTGTTGGATTTTTCACGTATGCAACAAGCAAAGCCGTCGGATGTAAGCGAAAAGATTGACGTATACGCCGAGGTTCAAGACGCGGTTTTTCTCTTGAATGATCGTGCAAAAAAACAGGGTATCACGTTAACCTGTACGGAGCAAGAAGCCCTACCGGCGATTTGCGGAAACGGTGACCGTCTGAGGCAGGTCTTTGTGAATATCCTTGACAACGCCATCAAGTACTCGAAACCGGATGGCTCCATTCACGTGGATGCGGCACCCATTACGGGAGGTGTACAAATCGTTGTCAGCGATAACGGTATCGGTATTTCCAAGGCGGATTTGCCGTTCGTTACGGAGCGGTTTTACCGTGCCGCCAACACGCAACCGGGATCCGGTATCGGTCTGGCAGTGGCAAAGGATATTGTGACTGCACACGGCGGTACGTTGTTAATTGAAAGCGAACTTGATAAAGGGACGGTCGTTACCGTCACACTACCGATTAAGAGGTGAATGTAGTATGCCGGATATGAAAAAAACGTCCATCGGCGGTCAGGCGCTGATAGAAGGCGTTATGATGCGCGGTCCAAAAAAGACGGCAATGGCGGTGCGCCATACGTCGGGAAATATTGTAACAGAGGAATGGACAATTGATATAGACAGCAAGCCAAAATTCTGGAAAATCCCCTTTTTCCGCGGTATATACAATTTAGTGGATTCCTTGCGTTTTGGCTACAAGTGCTTAATGCGTTCCGCCGTGCTTGCCGGTCTGGAGGAGGATGAGCAGGACGAGCCGCAAACCGCCGGTCAAAAAGCGGTCATGACGGGTATGATGGTAATCAGCATAATTATCGGTGTCGCCTTGGCACTGGGGCTGTTTATGTACCTGCCGTCCTTTTTGTATAAATGGATGGCAACCGGTTTGGATCGTGTAGGCGGCGGTGATTTCTGGATCAACAACGCTGTTTTGCGCGGTGTTTTTGAAGGTCTGCTTCGTCTGGCACTGTTTTTAGCATATATCTCGGTAATTTCACTGATGAAGGATATTCGGCGCGTGTTTATGTACCACGGCGCGGAACACAAAACCATTTTTTGCTACGAACACGGCGAAGAGTTAACGGTTGAAAACGTTAAAAAGCAAAGCCGTTTTCACCCCCGTTGCGGCACATCCTTTTTGATTTTAACCTTGCTTATCGGCATCATCGTTTCTATCTGCATCCAAGTTCAAACGGTATGGCTGCGCGTGCTGATTAAAATCGCGCTGCTGCCGCTCACCGTTAGCATTGGTTATGAACTGATCAAGCTTGCGGGACGAAAGGACAATACCTTTACACGCATTATTTCAGCGCCCGGTCTATGGATCCAACGGTTAACAACGAAGGAGCCGGAAGATGACATGATCGAATGCGCCATTACCGCCTTCACGGCGGTGATGCCCGAAGACGAACAAACAGACAAGTGGTAAACGGATATGACGGTTTTTGAACTTCAAAAACGAATTGAGAACATATTAGAGGCGGGCGGTTGTGAAACCCCCGCCTTTGATGCCATGTGCCTGCTGGAGGATATCGGAAAGGTTGGCAGGGGACAAGTGTCGTTCTCTCACTCTTTGCCCGTATCATCAGAACGTGAAGCAGCGCTACTGAATGCTGCTACTCGCCGCGCTGCAGGAGAACCGCTCCAGTATCTTTTGGGTAGTTGGGATTTTCTCGGTCTATCAGTAGAAGTGGGTGAGGGCGTTTTGATTCCGCGTCCCGAAACGGAGCTGTTGTGCCAAGTTTCCGCGGAATATTTGCAGGCGTTGCCGCATAAAAACGTGTATGACTTATGTGCGGGGAGCGGATGTGTCGGTTTAGGAGTTGCTTCGCTTTGTCCCTCTGCCAAGGTGACGGCGGTTGAACTCTCGGAAAAAGCGTTTGCTTATCTCAAGCGGAACGTTGCGCGTTATCCTGCTTTTCAAGTAACAGCCACGCGTGCAAACGTGCTTACCGAATACGATCGCTTCGGTGAGCCGATCGACGCCGTACTATCCAACCCACCATATATCAAAACATCAGACCTCGATACGCTACAGCGCGAGGTACAACACGAGCCGCGTATGGCGTTAGACGGCGACGAGGACGGCTATCGCTTTTACCGAGCGATTGCCGAACATTGGCTTCCGAAACTGTCGTCGGACGGATTCGTTGCAGTGGAAGTAGGAATAGGACAGGCGCAAACGGTTGCCGAACTGTTCCGTCGGCACGGTATGACGCACACAACGGTATATCCCGATTTCGCCGGCATCGATCGCGTCGTCGTAGGAAAGCAATGGATATGAATGAATATTCATTCTAAAAAGAATTGAAATTATGTCAGAAACGCGAATTATTATGCAAAGTGTTGTTCTCTGTATTCAAATTTCGGTAGTTTATTGTTCAATATGCGGAAATTCGTGTAACTTTATGAAAAAGTGTTGATTTTTTATTCAGATCGGAATATAATGGTGACAGTTCAAGGGCATATGTGCTCTAACAAATAGGAAAGAAGGAATACATAATGAAGAAATTTTCCAAAGTTTTGGCACTGGTGTTAGCGATCTCTCTGGTTTTGACCTGCTTTGCAGCATGCGGCACCGTAAAGTCAACCAAGGTAAAAGTAATCGATCTGCCTTTGAGCACGGAAGAATATGCGTTTGCTGTCGCCCAAGGAAACACGGAGTTCCTGGGTAAAGTTAACACCTTCCTTGCGAAAATCAAGGGTGATGGTACATTTGACAAGATCTGCGATAACTATTTCGGCAACGGCACGCCGTTGGCGATTGAGTCTGCCACTTTAGACGAGACCAAAGAGCAGCTTGTTGTTGCGACCAGTACCGGTTTTGAGCCCTTTGAAATGGTCGATGCGAACGGCAAATACTCCGGCGTGGATCTGGAAATTGCCTATTATTTAGCACAGGAGCTTGGCCAAGAACTTGTTATCCAGGATATGGATTTCGAAGCGGTTGTCAACTCGGTGCAGTCCGGTAAATCCGATATCGGTATGGCCGGTCTGTCGGTAACTCCTGATCGTCAGAAGGTCGTCACCTTCTCCGATTCCTATTACAATGCCTCTCAGGTTGTAATCGCGATGGAAGACGACACCACCTTTAATGATTGCAAAACAGGCGAAGATGTTGCTGCGATCCTTGTCAAACTCGGATCGGATAAAAAAATCGGTTGCCAGGCTGGTACCACCGGTGAGTTGTACATCAAAGGTGACGAGGATTACGGTTTTGATGGTTTAGCTGCGGAAGCTGCTCCGTACAAATATGTTGCTCTCGCAATCACTGCGATGCAACAAGGCCAAGTGAGCTATGTTATCGCTGATAACGGTCCTGCCAAAGCTATCACCGAAAAACTTAACGCTCAATAATTTACAACTACCAATTTGACCTCTGCAGAAGTGTATTCTGCAGAGGTCCTTTGGGGTTTTTAGGGTTGAAAGGGGTCAACTATGGATTTCGCCGGAAAATTCAAGGTATTCTGGGAACTGTTTATCGAGAGAGGCGGATGGGAACGCGTTTTGAAAGTCGGTCTCGTGAACACCTTGCTTATTGCCGTTCTCGGCCTACTGATCGGTATAGTGTTAGGCACGCTGATCGCAGCTGTTAAGGTTATGCCGAAGTATAAGTTGTTGCCACGTATACTTGATAAGATCTGTACCGTTTACGTAGGATTTTTCAGAGGGACACCACTCGTAGTGCAACTCTTGATTACCTATTATGTCTTATGGCCGTTGATGGGGGTAACCATCACTTCCTTAAACACCAGTATTATTGTTTTCGGACTCAATAGTGCCGCCTACGTTTCAGAAATTATGCGCGGTGGTTTGCTGTCAGTCGATGGCGGTCAGATGGAAGCAGGTCGCGCATTAGGACTAAGTTACGGTACCACTATGCTGAAGATCGTCATACCACAAGCCATCAAAAACATCTTACCCACCTTGGGTAATGAGTTTATTGCTTTGATCAAGGATACTTCTGTTGTCAGTTTTATTGCGGCAATTGACCTTACAAAGACCTTTACCGAGATCGGCAACGTGCGATATGAGTATTTTATGCCTTATCTTGCTATGGCTGTGTTTTACATAATACTGGTCTTTTTGATTTCGTGTGGTGTTAAAGCGATGGAAAGGAGCTTGAGAAAGAGTGATAGAAGTCATTGATTTGTGCAAAAGTTTTGGCAATCTGCAAGTTCTTAACAATATCACGGAAACCATTCACGAAGGCGAAAAGGTCGTTGTTATCGGTCCTTCAGGAAGCGGTAAAAGTACGTTTTTGCGTTGTCTAAACTGTATGGAAGATCCCACTTCAGGTTCCATCATTTTTGAGGGCGAAGACCTTGCCGATATGAAAGTTGACATCAACAAACATCGCCAAAATATCGGAATGGTGTTTCAGCAATTCAACCTTTTCAATAACAAAACGGTTTTGGAGAACATTACGCTTGCTCCTGTTCATTTGAAAAAAATGACACCCGAGGAAGCAAAAGAAAAGGGAATGGAATTGCTGCGTCGTGTTGGTTTGGAGGATAAGGCGGATGTGTACCCTTCGACCTTGTCCGGCGGACAAAAACAACGGGCAGCGATTGTTCGTGCACTGGCCATGAATCCCAAGGTCATCTTGTTTGACGAACCCACCTCGGCTCTTGACCCGGAAATGGTAGGCGAGGTTTTGGACGTTATGAAGCAACTCGCCGCTGAAGGAATGACGATGGTCGTGGTTACGCACGAAATGGGCTTTGCTCGCGAGGTGGCTGATCGCATTTTATTTATGGACGGTGGTCAGATCGCGGAGCAGGGAACACCTGAAGAAGTGTTCGGTAACCCACAGCATCCGCGCACTAAAGAATTTTTGTCGAAAGTCTTATAAAGCAAACAGCCGGAAGCTACTGCTTCCGGCTGTTCTTTTGTTTACCCGATTGCTTTATTTGCAAAGGTGTTGTTGATGAGTTTATCAAACGGGGCAGGTGAATCCAGTTCACCTGCACGCTGAATGACCTCTTGCAAGCGATTGAAGGCCTCTTCAGTCATCACCGGTGTGGTGGCGAACGCGCCGATATCTTTATAACTTTTTACCGCACTTGCTAACAAGGTAACGTCGGTATCGGCAAAGAAGTCTTTGACACATTCGGCAATTTCTTCCGGTGTGTGTTCTTTGACCCATTTTTGCCCTTTAGCGACCGCGTTGGTAAAGCGCTGTATCAGGTCGCCGTTGGCTGCGATGTAGCTTTTTTTGGTAAAATAAGCGGTATACGGCATTTCTCCGGCTGCAGCGCCGACACTGGCGACGATATATCCTTTACCTTCAAGCTGTACACTGGAGGCAACCGGCTCAAACATTGTGACGTAATCACCGGTTCCGCCAAGGAAAGCGCCGGTCATCATATCAAATTGAATCGTGTTGTCCAGATTAGCGTCGTTATCGGGATCGAGTCCGTTTTCCTCCATCGCATATCGGAAAGCCATATAGGGCATACCGCCGGTGCGACCGGGCAGAACGTGTTTGCCGGCCAGATCACTCCACTCAAAATCCGGATCGGGCTCGCGGCCGACCAAAAAACTCCCGTCGCATGCTGTCAACTGAGCAAAAACCTCGGGATAATCTTCGCTACCGGAGTTGTACACGTATACGCTGGCCTCCGGTCCTGCTAAACCAATGTCGACACTGTTGCTGATCACGGCACTCATAACCTTATCGGCGCCACCGCCGTTGCTGAGCTCAATTGTTATGTTTTCTTCCTCGAAAAATCCTTTGGCGATCGCAACGTATTGCGGTGCGTAAAAAATGCTGTGTGTTACCTCGCACAGACGCACGGTGGTCATACCGCTTTCATCATTCTTATCACACCCTGAAAGTGTCGGGATCAGCACAAAAATCAAGACCAAAACATACGCGAGAATACGTTTCTTCAAAAGTATCACTCCTAATCATATTAAGCGCCGAAACGCTTGCTGACAAGCTTCTGACAAAAGGAAACGCCTTGATACATCAGTGCGGCGACAGCGGCTAAGATCAGTACGCTTGCCATTACAAGATCCATTTGGAATACTTGACCGCCATAGACGATCAAATATCCAAGCCCCGCTTTACTGACCAAAAATTCGCCGGCAATGACACCTACCAGTGATAATCCGATATTGATCTTCAACGAATTAAACAACGTCGGCAGGTTAGCGGGCAAAACGATAGTGGACAACACTTGTTTCCGTGACGCGCCGAAAGTTTGCGCCATTTTTATGATTTCGGCATCGGTATGATGAAAACCCGAAAGCATTTCCAGCACCGTGACAATGAGCGATATGGCAAGTGCCATAAAAATAATGGCTTTTGTCCCTGCTCCTGCTATCAGGATGATAACCGGTCCCAGTGCGATCTTCGGAAGACTGTTGAGTACAACCAAATACGGTTCAGCCACCCGCGAAACAAACGGACTCCACCAGCACAACACACTGATCGATAAACCGAATATGACGCCTAAAAAGAAACCGGTAAGCGTTTCATACAGCGTGACCCCGATATGCGTTAGCAACCCGTTTTTGGAGGTGTTAAGCAGGGTTCCAACGATTCGACTTGGTTGACTCACCAAAAAGGCGTCGATCCAATTAAGAGTCGCCGCAAGCTCCCATAAAACCATCAATCCGATCAGTAAGCCCCATTGCCATGCTTTGATGCTGATGCGCCGCTTTTTCTGCTGACGCAGCCAAACGGCGCGCTCCGACGATAGCGGTATATTATTTGACTTCTTCATCTTCGCGCAGCTCCTTCCAAATATGGCTGAAATACTGTGAAAAACGAGGATCACTGCGGCAGGATAGGGGAGAACGATCCTCATCAAAAACGATCGGATAGATTTCTTTTACGTAAGCGGGCCGAGCCGATAAGATCAGTACCGCATCTCCCATGGCAACTGCTTCGGGTATATCATGCGTTACCATCAGCATCGTCACTTTTTCCGCCTTCAAAATTCGGTACACATCATCGGTAACTGTCAATCGTGTCTGAAAATCAAGCGCACTGAACGCCTCATCCAGTAACAGAATATCCGGGCCGGCCGCCAACGTACGGATCAGCGCCACTCGTTGGCGCATACCACCCGATAGTTGGCGAGGATATTTATTACGAAACTCATATAATCCGTATGTCCGCAACAATTCCTCGGTACGCTTAATCGTTTCATCGGAAATCGCACGACGGATTTCTAAGCCAAACAAAACGTTATCCCAGATCGTCCGCCATTCCAACAGATTATCACGTTGTAACATATATCCGATATGAGGTGATATACCTTTTGCTTCTTCGCCGCCAATCTCCACGGTACCGCTTGTACGCGGAAGTAAACCGGCGATCAACGAAAGCAGCGTGCTCTTGCCACATCCACTGGGGCCGACGATACTTAAAAACTGTCCCTGTGGAACGGAAAAGGTGATGTTGCGAAATGCTTCAACCTCTCCGTTTTCCGCTTGATATCGAAACCCGGCATTTTTAACACGTAACATATCCATAGAAAACTTCACCTCTTTTTTTGATATCGACCCTCACTTCATATCATGCAAAAGGGCAGAAAGAGGTGAATACTTTCTTCTAAAACAAAAATGGCAGATACGCGGGATTTGCGTATCTGCCATTTTCATATTTTATTTTTAATCACAGCAAGGGTCGCTTTTTTTCACCTTCGCTGCCGCGGGAGCGGGCTCGGTAACGTCGCCGATACCGGTGGTTTCGGAGAACATGACGTTGGCTTTGGTCATATCCACGGCATCGGTGGGAACAATGATCTTAGATGCCTTACCGTTCGACATGGCAACCAGTGCTTCATATTTTTTCAGTTCCAGCACAGCTTTATCGACGCCCGCTGCTTTGAGTGCTGCCAAACCGTCGGCTTCCGCTTGCTTAGCAAGTAAAATGGCTTTTGCCTCACCTTCCGCTCTGGCAATACGCGCATCGCGTTCGCCTTCTGCAGCAAGAATCATAGCTTGTTTATCACCCTCGGCACGTGTAATAACCGCCGCTTTATGGCCTTCGGCTTCCAACAAGGTCTCACGGCGATCGCGCTCCGCCTTCATCTGCTTTTCCATGGCGTTTTGGATCTCGGCAGGGGGGATGATATTTTTGAGTTCCACGCGGTTGACCTTGATACCCCATTGATCGGTCGCAGAATCCAAAATATCCGTCATTTTCCCGTTGATCGTATCACGTGACGTTAACGTGTCGTCCAGCTCCAACTCGCCAACAATGTTACGCAGAGTGGTAGCAGTAAGATTAGAAAGCGCGCTGATGGGATTAACCGCACCGTAAGTGAATAGTTTTGCGTCAAACACCTTGAAATACACGACGGTATCGATCTGCATGGTGACGTTGTCCTTGGTAATAACCGGTTGGGGAGGGGAATCCAACACCTGTTCTTTCAAGGTGACTTTTTTAGCAACCCGATCCAAAATGGGAATTAAAAAGTGTAACCCTGCATCCCAGGTTTTCTTGTACTTGCCCAGCCGTTCAACGACCCATTCGGTTTGCTGTTGAACGATTTTCAGACTGAACACCAGGATCAACACAACAATAACAGCAATAACGATCGGCATAAAATCACCTCATTTGATAATTTGTAACATAAAATTTATGTTATCTTTACTATATCATACGCGCATGCTCTCTGTCAAATAACAACGCTTGGAAAGAAAGTGTACGATGTATCCGTATCATAACAAAATAAAGCAGAGAATCAAAAACGGAGAATTAGTCGGATATCGGTTTGTTGACGATTATCCGAATATCGGAGAATGCTTAGTATTAGAATTTCGTACACCGCCGTTTATACGACCGATTCGACCGCACAAATACCGAGAATATGTCATATTGTTGAAAGACTTTTCCATACCGGATTGACCGTGCAACTTGTCGGGAGATAATTTTATAAATTTAAGGAATACCTCTTGACACTTAATAAGAATACTGGTATACTATCTTTGTTCTCATGAGAACGCACCATATCGCGGGGTGGAGCAGGGGTAGCTCGTCGGGCTCATAACCCGAAGGTCGGAAGTTCGAATCTTCCTCCCGCAACCAAAGAAATCCGAAATCGCTTTTGCGGTTTCGGATTTCTTCCGTTATGGATAAGTTTGTGCTCCCACTTGTGGGTTATGCAACGCTATATGTTCCGGCTTCAACATCATCCAAATTTATATTACATTTTGGCTGTGATGAAAATTGTATCCAATCCAAATTACATACATTATTACTTCCAACAACATATTTTATATAT
>JAFSGO010000076.1 GCA_017440765.1 Clostridia bacterium | reverse complement strand
TCTGTCTTTGGTTTCATGCAAGAACGATTCGGTTGGGCTGCGATTTTCGTAACCATCGGTTGCCTGTATATCCTCCTGTTGGTGCTGACCCTGGTAGCGCGAAACATGAAAACGAAAAAGCTTTAATTGTGTCACAAAAGGAGCGGGAAACCGCTCCTTTGTCGTTATTTGCAGAATTGACACTCCACCGTCTTCGTGGTATAATTTAACATAATGCCATTTCCAAACTTTTCGGCTTTCACACGGTTATTTTTTCACGATTGCGAGGTTTTCTTATGCTTCTGTACATTGATCCCGGCACGGGCAGTATGCTCTTTACGGTACTGCTCGGTTTGATCGGTGCGGCCGCTTATTCTCTGCGAATGCTGTTTATCAAACTGCGTTTTGCCGCAAGCGGCGGAAAAGCGCAAATCAGCGCAAAAAAAATTCCGATCGCCATCTTTTCCGACGATAAGCGTTACTGGTCGGTTTTTGATCCCATTTGTCGGGAACTCGACAAGCGGGGCATGGAGGTACTCTATATGACCGCCTCCCCCGATGACCCGGGGCTTAACAATCCGTATGAACACGTCCGCGGTGAATTTATCGGGGCCGGCAACAAAGCGTTTTCCAAATTGAATTTTCTCAACGCTACCATTCTGTTTTCCACCACTCCCGGACTGGACGTCTATCAATGGAAACGGTCTAAAAACGTGGATTACTACGTCCACATTTTCCATACTGCCGGCGAAGTTACCCGCTACCGCATGTTCGGTATCGACTACTACGATGCGCTGATGATCGCGGGCGATCATCAAGAGCGCGATATCCGCCAACTGGAAGAAAAACGAAATCTTCCCGCCAAAGAACTGGTCACGGTGGGTATCCCCTTTATGGACGAAATGGCGACCCGCCTCGCCTCCACCGGGCCTGCTGCGGAGCATCCGCGCACGGTCCTTCTGGCACCCACTTGGGGTCCCAGTGCCATTTTCAGCATCCACGGCGGCAAGATCATCGATAAACTGCTCCAAACCGGCTACCATATCATCATTCGTCCGCACCCGCAATCCTTCGCTTCCGAAGCGGAGCTGCTGGATAAACTGATGAAAGAATATCCGGAATCTGATCAATTGGAATGGAACCGCGACACCGATAATTTTGAGGTCCTGCGCCGCAGCGACATTCTGATCTCCGACTTCTCGGGTGTTGTATTTGATTTTTCTCTGATCTACGATAAACCGGTGATTTATACCGATCCGAATTTTAACTTGGCACCCTACGACGCTTGGTTCCTGGACCATCGGCTGTGGACCTTCTCCGCTCTGCCGCGTATCGGTCAAGAGCTGAATATGGAAAACTTGGACAACATCAAGGAACTGATCGATGCCTGCTTGGAGGATCCTCGCTATGCGCAGGGTCGTCAGGAAGTGCGCAATGAGACCTGGGCATACCCGGGAGAAGGCGCGGTTCGTGCCGCCGATTACCTGATGGCGAAATACGCATCGCTGACCGAAACGAAAAATGAAGGGAGTGTTGCAAAATGACCTTTTTTGAGATGTTAGGCACTCTCCTTATCGGGCCGCTGAAACTGATCTTTGAAGTCATTTTCTCCGTTGCCCTCTCGGTGATCGGCAATCCCGGTCTGTCCGTTATTGTTTTGAGCTTGGCAATGAACGTCCTCGCCCTCCCCCTTTACCGTCGGGCAGATGCCATTCAGGTTGAAGCGAGAGATACCGAGAACAAACTGAAGGACGTCGTCGCGCATATTAAGAAAACCTTCTCCGGTGACGAGCGGATGATGATTCTGCAAACGTACTATCGTCAGAACAACTATAACCCTCTGTCCGTTCTGAGCGGCTCGGTTTCGTTACTGCTGGAGATCCCCTTCTTTATGGCAGCGTATCAGTTCTTGTCCGGTGTTGATGCCTTTACCGGTGCCTCCTTCGGCCCGATCACCGATTTGAGCGCACCGGACGGCTTGCTGGTAATCGGTGGTTTTACCATCAACCTGCTGCCCATTATCATGACGTTGGTCAACGTGATCTCCAGTTCCCTGTATCTGAAAGGTTTTCCGCTGAAAACCAAGATCCAGCTTTACGGCATGGCAGCGTTCTTCTTGGTATTCCTATACAACTCTCCCTCCGCTTTGGTGTTTTACTGGACGCTGAACAACCTGTTCTCTCTGATAAAAACGTTGTTCTACCGTATGAAAAACCCCAAACTGGTCTTGCAGATCCTGCTTGGCGTGTTGGGTGTCGGCGCTGTTGCCGCAGGCATTGTGATGGACGGCTTCTGGCGCTCCGCTTTTATGATCGTTTTAGGGCTTGTCGCACAACTGCCCTGGATCTTGCCTCTGCTTAAAAAGCTGCCCCTGCCCAAGCCCAAGGCATTGCAAGCAACCCCCAACAAAGCGCTGTTTATCAGCGGCGGTCTGTTCCTGACGGCTTTGGTGGGCTTGCTGATCCCCTCCACCTATATTTCCGCATCCGTGCAAGAATACATCTATCCCGCCTACTTCTATGAACCCGTGTGGTATATCGTGTACTCCCTGTGCATTGCGGCGGGCACGTTCCTTGTTTGGATGAGTGTGTTTTACTGGCTGGCAAACCCCAAGGGCAAGGTAATCATCGAGCGCTTGGTATGGACGCTCAGCGGTGTTATGCTGGTCAACTATATGTTCTTCGGCACCAAGCTTGGCATTTTGTCACCCGATCTGCTGTATGCCGACGGCTTTACCTTCTCCGTTTCGGAGCAGTTGATCAATATCGGTGTGGTAGTCGCCGTGTTTGTCATCCTCTACCTGCTGGTGACAAAAATACCCAAGCGTCTTACCGCGATTTTGCTGGTCGGTGCCGTCGCTCTTAGCGGTATGAGCACCATCAACATCGCCAAAACCGTAAAAGAAACCTCTCAAACCAAGGTGCAGATACAAAGCAGTGGCGAGTCAACCACCTTCATCCCGCTCAGTGAAAACGGAGAAAACGTGGTCGTCATTATGCTGGATCGCGCAATCAGCGCGTTTGTCCCGTATCTGATGGAAGAGAATCCCACACTGCTAAAACAGTTTGACGGCTTCACCTTTTACGCAAACACCATGTCTTACGGCGGCTTTACCAATTTTGCCACCCCGTCGCTGTACGGCGGCTATGACTATACACCGGTAGAGTTGAACTTAAGAAATACCGAAACGTTGGCAAGCAAGCACAACGAAGCGCTGAAAGTTATCCCCACCCTGTTCTCTCAAGCCGGCTATAACGTCAGTCTTATCGATCCCTCTTATGCCGGTTATCGGTGGATCCCGAATCTGGACGTCTTTAAGGATATGCCCGGTGTCAGCGCGCACCTTGCCGACGGTAAGTTTAACAGTAAGCAAAGTCTTGTAAACGCCGTCACGTCACGAAAATGGAATTTCTTCTTGTTCTCCTTGATGAAGACGCTTCCCGTTTCGCTGCAATCGCCCGTCTACAACGACGGCACCTACCGCGCCGTCACCCGCAAGGGCACCGCTACGAATACGGACGGCGTCAGCCCCTCCTTTATGAACGCGTATTACGTTTTGGAAAACCTGTCAACCATGACCGACGTCACGGATCAGCAAAACGGAACCTATGCATTCTTGCGCTCAAACATCACTCACGAACCGACGCTGTTGCAAGAACCTGATTTCGTGCCGTCCTCCAATGTGGACAACAGCGCCTACTATCCTGCTGAAGGCAAGACCATCACGGCAAACGGAAAATCCGTGTTGCTGAAATCAGAACTCGCCATATCCCACTATCAAGCCAACATGGCAGCGCTGATTCAACTGGGCAACTGGTTTGATGAACTGCGCGAGCTGGGTGTGTACGATAACACCCGCATCATCGTGGTATCCGACCACGGTCGTGATCTGCAGACCTTTGACAGCGATGTGCGGGGAATGCACAACATTTACTTCTATCAGGCAATGCTGTTGGTGAAAGACTTTAACGCAACCGGCTTTACCACCGTAGATACCTTTATGACAAACGCCGACGTGCCTGCGCTTTCTTTGGAAGGGCTTGTGGAAAATCCGGTTAACCCCTTTACCGGCAATGCCATTGTGGACTCCTCCAAGATTGATGAAAAGCAGTATGTGATTGTATCCGATAAATGGGATATTTTCGTGAACAACGGAAACCAATTCTTACCCTCTGAATGGGCAAGCGTATCCGGTGACGTTCGCGACAAAAACAACTGGGTGTTTTATCCGGAAGTGGCTCCCCTGCCTTCGGACCTGGAAAAGTAAATTTCCCAACAAAAAAGCGAGGTGAAACTTCACCTCGCTTTTGTTATAGCAGCAATTACCGCCTTATTTTTCTTCCGCCCCGTTATTTTTGAACACAAACAGTTTGCTTATCACGTAATTGAGTATGATAATAATGATCTGCGCCACCAATTTCACGGTAAAGCTATCGAATTTGAGCGTTGTGATAAACACGAAAATGATGAGTTCTTCCACCAAAAGGGTGGCGACTCTGCCCGCGTAAAACTTAATCATCTGGGCGAGAAAGGCGCCCGCCGAGTTTGTTTCGGTCTCGAACACCATCGTTCGGTTGGTTAAAAAAGCAACCAGAACGGCAAGAACCCAAGAAGTGAGATTGGCAATATGCTCATTTACCCCGAGCGCAATGTTCAACAGTGAAAAAACGCCAATGCTGATAACTGTTGTGACCGCGCCGAAAAACAGATACAGCAATACCTGCTTGTGCCTTTTATAAAAGGGGAAAAGCATCCTCAGGCCGGGCAACGACATGATTTTATCAAAAATATCCATACTCTCTTTCATAGATTCTCCTTCAATACTGATCATAAACCCCGTACGAAAACTTAATTTTACAGTAAGAATTATAATCGCTTGGCGTGTCCGTTGTCAAGGAATGTCAATGAAAACCTCCCGCTCTGCAACATGTTGTAAAGCGGGAGGTTTGTTTTTATAGTATGCGTTTGAATGTCAACAATTAGTCTTCCGAGACCTCTTTTGTGATAGCGGGAACCGTTTTTGCCGCTTCTTTTTCTGCCAGATGCTTTTTGGCATCCTTAATAAAGCTTGCCACGATCAGAATCATCACAATGCCAATCGGGAAGGCGGCAATAATACTGACCGACTGCAGGTTGCTCATAGAACTTTCCGAGAAAATCAAAGCGATCGGCAACAGGATCAGCAATACGCACCACATAAATTGAATCCATTTAGAGGGCGATTCATTCTGGCCTAATTTTTTATAACTGTAGCAGGAAGCGATCAGAGCGATCGAATCAAAAGACGTGGCATAGAACATCATCATCGTGATCAAAACAATCGCCAGCACCAAAGGTGCAACCGGTAAGGTATTGATGATTTGGACAATGATCTCGTACAGATCACCGGTTTCGTTGTAGATGGAAATGAAATCAACGGCGCCCGAAAACTGCTTGCCGAGAGAATAGTTGCCAAGAATAATAAAGCTTAAAATGGTGGATCCAACGCCGAAAGCGTAACCGCCCAAAATGGTCTGTCGGATGGTTCTTCCTTTGGAAATGCTGCCGATAAAGAAGGGCGCCGCCACACACCATACCATCCAGTAAGCCCAGTAGAAAATCGTCCAGTTCTGCGGGAACGAGGTGGTACGTCCCGGATCGGTATACGTAGAAAGCTCAAAGAAGTTTTGGACCATCGTGCCAAGAGAAGAAATACCCGATTCAATAATGTATTTCGTTTCACCGCTGAACAGAAGCACAAAGGCAAGCAGACCGAAGAACAGCCACACGCAACTGTTGGCAAGGAACTTGATTCCCTTAAACCCTTTCAGCAACGAATACGTATAGACTACACAGGTTATCAACAAAATAACGATCGTAACGATTGTGGTATTCAGCTGAACACCAAAAAGCTCATTGATAATACGTGCCATCAACGGCGTTGCCAGACTGAATGTGGTCGCGGTGCCCGCCAGCAAGGCAAATACCGCCAGCAAATCAATAATTCTGCCCAAAACACCGTCGGTATGTTTTCCCAGGATCGGACGGCATGCTTCCGAATATTTTTGTTTTTCTCTTTTGCGCACGTGGAGCATAAAACCAAAAGCAACCGCTAACACAAGGTAAAATGCCCACGGGATAAGACTCCAGTGAAAGATCGGATATACGCCCGCCCATTTCTCAATGCTGCCAAGCTCGGCTATATGAGGATCGGTCGCGTACAAGATCCACTCGGAGAAGGAATAGAACAAAATATCTGCCGCAAGACCTGCGGTAAACATCATCGAGCCCCATGCAAAGAACGAATACTTCGGTTTCTCATTCTGACCGCCCAAAACAATTTTGCCGTATTTCGAGCAAGCAATAAATATCGAGAACAGGAAAATCCCCAATCCGATCACCAGATAGTAGGAACCCATCGTGTCGCCCAAAAAGAAACGAACGCTGTTAATGATTTTGTTGGATTGCTCAGGCAAAAAGAAAAACAACAAGCTTAAACCCACAATGATACATAACGGCACTAACGTGATCGCCCAGTCGATCTCTTTGCTTAACTTTTTCTTGTTTTGTTCCACAACTATCACCCTTTTTATAAATAGTTTTGATAACTCGGATCCATGGCCGCGAGTTCGCTTAAATTGTCGATCTCAACGATATCCGTTTTCTTCATTTCAAAAATGCCAAGACGGTATTCCTCGGGATAACAAAACATCGCGACGTCATCCCAATAGATCTGACGATTTTGTTTATCCATAAACTCAATTTCCAGATGTCGGCGAAGTTTTCGGCCGTCCGCCTTATTCCAGCGGGAAATACTGTAAAGCTGCCAGCCCTTTTCGCCGCCGGTCCTGCTGCAGGACGTCACCACACCGTCTTCCACCTGCATGAGCCATTCGTCCGTTTTACCCTCACACCAAAC
>JAFSGO010000075.1 GCA_017440765.1 Clostridia bacterium | reverse complement strand
GCTGGCACAGTACGGCGATCTGCCGGTGGTGTATGCCGGTGGAGTGATGTCCAACACGCTGTTGCGCGCCGCTCTGCAAGAACGTTTTAACGGCATTTTCGCACCACCCATGTATTCGGCGGACAACGCTGCCGGAATCGCCGTTCTGACAGCGCTTCGAGCAGGAGGTGACCAATCCCTATGACAGTCATTACCGTCAGTCAACTTAACCGTTACGTGCGCTCGTTGATTGAAAGTGATGCGCAGTTGGGTCAGGTCTTGCTCAGTGGTGAGATCAGTAATTTTGTTAATCACTATAAATCGGGGCATCTGTATATGTCCCTCAAGGATGAGAATGCGGTTGTTAAGGCGGTGATGTTCCGTTCCCAGGCGATGCATCTTCGTTTTGTGCCGGAAAACGGCATGAAGGTGATTGCCAGAGCGCGGGTGTCCCTGTACGAAAAAGACGGCGCATTTCAAGTTTATATTGACGATTTGCAACCGGACGGTGCCGGTGCATTACAGGTCGCTTTTGAACAACTGAAGAATCGGCTGAGCACTGAAGGGTTGTTTGATGAGTCACGCAAGCGTCCTCTGCCGCGTTACCCGAAACGAGTGGGTGTTATCACCGCTGCGACCGGTGCCGCCGTGCGTGATATTTTCAACGTGCTCGAAAGACGGTATCCTTTGGCGGAAGTGGTGTTGCTTCCCGTGTTGGTGCAGGGGGAGGGTGCTCCGGCACAGTTGGTGCAAGCGCTCACCACATTTGAAACCATGCGGCAAACCGCCGCCCCGAACACTCCCGACGTGATCATCATCGGCAGAGGCGGCGGATCGCTGGAGGATCTGTGGGCATTTAACGATGAATCGGTCGCTCGCGCCGTCGCGAATTGTACCATTCCGGTAATCTCCGCTGTCGGTCATGAAACGGATTTTACCATCTGTGATTTTGTTGCCGATCTACGTGCACCTACACCGTCGGCGGCAGCAGAACTGGCGGTGCCGGATTGTCGGGAACTTTCGGAGCGTATCGTCATGCTGCGTACCGCCGCCGGCCGTGCGCTGAACGCAGCGCTTACCCGTAAACAAAACCAATTGTCGCTTCTCAAAAGCAAGCGTTGCTTGACGTCACCGTTGTATCCGGTGGAGGAGCGCCTGATGCGGTTGGACGGAACCGTTAAGCGGTTCTCCGCCGCCGCAAAACTTAACTTGTCCCGTGCCGATCGCCGTTTAGCGACTGCGGCGGGCAAGTTGCATGTACTCAGTCCCCTGCAGGTGATCTCTCGCGGTTATGCTACGGTGCATACCGATGCAGGTCTTGTTCATTCGGTGAACGACGTGGCCGTTGATGATTCACTTGCCGTGCGCGTAGCGGACGGCACGATCCGATGCAGGGTGACCGAAAAAGAGGTGTTATCGTGAAAGAGTTGACGTTTGAGCAGGCAATGGAACGCCTGGAGGAAATCGTTTCCGTGCTGGAAAGCGGCAAGGAAACGCTGGATGTGTCAATGAAGTTGTTTGAAGAGGGTGCGGCACTCACCGCATTTTGTACCGAATCGCTTAAGAACGCGGAGCAAAAGATTATTAAACTCACAGCCGAAAACGGACAGGAGGAAGCGTGATGGCGCTGTATACCGAACGCTTACAGCAGCATCTCGAACTGGTGGAACGTCACCTTACTGAGTATTTGCCCACAGATGACGGCATCGGTGAGATCATGCGCTATGCATGTGAGGGGGGCGGCAAGCGTATCCGTCCGGTCTTGCTGCTCGAATGGTGCCGTTTGTGCGGCGGCACGGTGGATACGGCGATGCCGTTTGCGGCAGCAATCGAATGTATTCATTCGTATTCGCTGGTGCACGACGATCTTCCGTGTATGGATAACAGCCCGTTGCGCCGCGGCAAGCCGTCGGCACACGCCAAATACGGCGAAACGATGGCGTTGTTGGCAGGTGATGCGTTGCTGAACCGCGCTTTTGAGATCATGCTCTCAGCAGACAACGTCGCGCCGCGTGCGGCACTTCGTGCTGCTGCTGAGCTTGCGGATAATGCCGGCGTGTACGGCATGATCGGCGGTCAGGTGTTGGATCTGGACAGCGAGGGTAAACGGATCGATCTTGATATCCTCAAGCGGCTGCAGGAGGGGAAAACGGCAGCGTTGCTCGTTGCCGCGTGCCGTATGGGAGCGATCCTCGGCGGCGGGTCGGACAAGCAGATTGACAGTGCCGGTCGTTACGGCTATTATCTGGGACTTGCCTTCCAGGTCGTTGACGATATTTTGGACGTTACCGCCACCGCCGAAGAACTCGGCAAACCGGTCGGCAGTGACGATGAAAATGAGAAAAATACATACGTTTCTTTACTTGGCCTTGAAAAGGCCGGGGAACTTGCTGCCTCGTATACGGCGCAAGCCAAGGACGCCTTGACGGACTTTGCGGACGGCGCGGATTTACGACAGTTGGCAGATGCCCTGCTTACCCGAACACACTAAAAAGGATTGGATCAAAGCATGAGTGTTTTAGAAACTATCCACACATCTGAAGATGTTAAAACGCTGTCTCCCGATGAGCTCGATACCTTGTGTGATGAATTGCGCCATACCATTGTGGAAACGGTGTCCCAAAACGGGGGACATCTGTCTTCCAATTTGGGCGTCGTTGAGTTGACGGTGGCTTTACACAAGACGTTCACTCTCCCGCACGATCAAATCGTGTGGGATGTCGGGCATCAGTGCTATTGCCATAAACTGCTCACCGGTCGTAAAGAAGCATTTGACACGTTGCGGAAAACCGGTGGAATATCCGGTTTCCCGCGCCCGTCAGAGAGCCCTTGTGATGTGTTTATCGCGGGTCACAGTTCCACCTCGGTTTCTGCCGCAAACGGCATTGCCAAGGCAAAGGCGCTGGCGGGGGACGACGGTTACGTGGTTGCGGTGATCGGTGACGGTGCCATGACCGGCGGCCTTTCGTATGAGGGGCTTTGCAATGCGGGCCGCAGTCACGATCGCTTGATCGTGATTCTCAACGATAATCAAATGTCCATCAGCCGTAACGTCGGTTTTATAGCGCGACATTTGGCCATGTTGCGTTCCGGCCCGCGGTACGTGCAGGCAAAAAATAATTTCGGCAACCTTCTCTCTTCGATCCCGCTTATCGGTGAGCCGTTGCACCGCTTTATGGTGCGTGTGAAAGGCCGTCTCAAAAACAGTGTATATCATAGCAGTTCTACCTTTGAGGATATGGGCTTCTATTACTTAGGTCCCGTAAACGGTCATAATTTGTACGATCTTACCAGAGCCCTGCAAACGGCAAAGAACCTCAACCGTCCGGTTTTGCTGCACGTGGACACGGTGAAAGGACAGGGGTACACCCCCGCCATGCAAAACCCCGATAAATACCACGGTATCTCTGCTTTTGATCCCAAAACCGGTATAACGACTGCCAAACCGGGCCCGAATTTCTCCACGGTTGTCGGCGATCAGCTGTGCAAATTAGCGGAAGAGGATCCGAAGATCTGCGTGGCTACCGCTGCCATGACCGGCGGCACGGGACTCTCTACTTTCTTCAGACAGTTTCCCAAACGCTTTTTTGACGTCGGTATTGCGGAGGAGCATGCCGTGACCTTTGCTTCGGGACTTGCCGTGGGTGGATATTTGCCGGTTTTTGCGGTGTATTCCACTTTCTTACAGCGCAGTTACGATCAACTGCTGAACGATACGGCGATCATGAACAACCACATCGTGCTTGCCATCGACCGTGCCGGTGTGGTCCCGGACGACGGTGAAACGCATCAGGGCATCTTTGACGTGCCGTTTTTGTCCACCATACCGAACACGACGATCTTTGCACCGTCAACCTACGACGAACTTGCCATCACCTTAAAGCAGGCCTTGTACGAAACGGAAGGTATCGCCGCGGTGCGCTACCCCAAGGGCGGGCAATTCCCACACCTGGATCTGTATAAATCGGACTATAAACCGTTCACCCATTTCCGTGACGCATCGGCGCGCACCGTCGTGATCACCTACGGCCGACTGTTCTCAAACGTGTTGCAAGCGGTGCAGAAAGTGCAGGAAGTGATGCCGGTATCGGTTATTAAACTGACTCGTATTCACCCGATTCCGGAGGAGGTACTGGCGCTCAGCCGTCAGTACCAACGT
Organism: Clostridia bacterium; assembly: GCA_017440765.1. Lineage (GTDB taxonomy): Bacteria > Bacillota > Clostridia > Oscillospirales > Acutalibacteraceae > RGIG3009. The sequence goes on along the minus strand of JAFSGO010000075.1, from coordinate 1,497 downwards.
GTCGTCTTCTTTGAAGAGGGTTCGAAAAACGGCGGCATTGCCCAGCAGTTGGGTTCTCGTTTGATGGAATCCCGCTATCGCGGTAAATATGAGATCCACGCGATTGACGGTTTTGTTCCCACCTGCTCTGTCGAGGATGGCTTGAAGCTTTGTAAATTAGACGTGAGCAGTATGGTGAAAACGTTGTTGCAGGAGGATTTGCCCCGTGGCAGAAAGTGAGCGCTTGGACGCCCGTGTTGTGGCCGAGGGCTATGCCACGGGCCGCGATAAAGCCAAAGAACTGATCCGCGCAGGCGCGATTACGGTTGACGGCAAGCCGATCACCAAGCCGTCTGCAACTGTTGCTGACAGTGCTGTTGTTACTTGCACTGTCGAGGCGTCTCGCTACGTCGGTCGCGGAGGGCTCAAACTGGAAGCGGCACTGCGAGCGGTTTCACCCTTGCCGCAGCCGTGTGTGGCGATGGACGTTGGTGCTTCGACGGGTGGGTTTACACATTGTATGCTTCTCGGCGGAGTCGACCGCGTGTACGCGATCGACGTGGGTCACGGGCAACTGCATCCAACGTTAGTTGCCGATCCCCGCGTGGTGAATTTAGAGGGGACGGATATCCGTGATCAGGAATCCTTGTCAGCGGTGATCCCGCCTCACTCGGTGGACCTGCTTTCCATGGACGTATCCTTTATTTCGGTCCGTACGGTGTTGCCGTCGGTGTTTGACTATTTGCGCGAAGGCGCGCGGCTGCTGATATTGATCAAACCGCAGTTTGAAGCGGGCAGAGCTGATGTCGGCAAAAACGGCATCGTCCGTGATCGCCGTGTGCACGTGCGGATACTGCGTGAACTGTGTGAGTTGTTTTCTGCATTGAATTGTGCACTGCAATCGCTCACGGCATCGCCCATTACCGGTGGTGCCGGCAGAAGTGAAGGTAACATTGAATACGTCGCCAGCTTAGTTTACGGCGGCGAACAAACGATACCGCCGGATATCCGGCAACTGGTAGATACCACATTTTCTCGGCACTGACAGGAGGTGCGTTTGATGAATATTACCGTGATCCCCAACACCAAAACGGCTGACGGAAAGATGGCCTTTTTGCAGGTGCAGCAAGCCCTGTCAGCCATGAACGTGACGGTCACCGTACCGTGTGATGAAGCATTCCCTCCACGGGATATGCATGAGCTACTTGAAACTTGCGACGTCGCCATCGCGATCGGCGGCGACGGTACCATTATCCATACGGCGAAAAGTGCCGCCGCGTTCGGCAAACCGGTGCTTGGCATCAATAGCGGTCGTCTTGGGTTTACGGCGGGGTTGGAACTGTCGGAACTGTCGGAACTGAATCGCCTTATCAGCGGTGATTACGATATTGAGGAACGGATGCTCTTAGATATCCTTGTGGACGGCGAAAACGGTGCCGAGCAATACAGTGCGCTGAACGAGGCGGTGATTTCCCGCGGCGCCTTGTCCCGTATGATCGAGGTTCGTGTGAAAAACGG
>JAFSGO010000074.1 GCA_017440765.1 Clostridia bacterium | reverse complement strand
GATATATTCGCCCAGTTCCACGGCGCGTTCCTCAACGGCACTGTTCATACCATCACCCCATATTTCTGTGTTCTTTACAGATATATGAGGGAGATTGGGATATTATGCGTTGGTGGTACACAAAACAGCACCCTGTAAGGTTGCAGAGTGCTGTTTATTATTTGATTATTCCGCTTTTCGTTTACATCTTACGGTGACGCGTTGCTCGCCGCCTTTGGTACAGGTAAACAGGGTGAAATCCCATCCGCCTGCGTGCATGTCCGAAACGGCAGTGCCGTCCAATATCACCGTTTCGCAAACCACATAATCGTGCGCGATACCGTATGCGTCTATGAAGGTGACTTTGTCGCCGACTTTTACATATTTCAGATTTCTGAAATGGCTTCTGTAATTGTGACCGGCAATGATCATATCGTTGGTAGCGATATGCCCCGTATAGCGGCAAGGTGCCGATTTTAACCGATCGTAATTCCATTCGTCATATATCGGCAGCCCGATGTCGACCTTCTCGATGACCACCTTTCCGCAAAAGGCATCGCCGTCGACTTTGATGACGGGCTCGGTATTCTCAGTTTCATCAGGATCGGTCGGTACAATGCTTTGCACGGTTTCAAATTTGCTCAAAATCTCGGCGGCTTGTTTTCCGGCATTTTCATCTTCGACTGTATTAAAAATATACCAACCGCCCGCAATCAGCAGCAGTAAAAAACCGATCGAAAGAAAAACGACGCCTTTACTTCTTTTTGCCATTTTTCTTTACTCCTATCTCAAAGATACCGAGCAAAACAAAGCAAACACCCGCAATCGCGATAACCACAAGCGGCCACCAATGCTGACCCGTATCGGGTAGTTTTTCGCCTGCGTAGGTATTGGTGATCACGAATCCGTTTATGGCATCGCCACCATAGCTTGCTTTATAATCAACAACACTTTTTTCGCGGACGGAATAGGCACCGTCTTTTTTGACACCCAAGAACATATACGACCAGCCGTTTGTCTCGTTCAGCTCTGCCGACGCCATCACGGTGTTTCCGTTTAACAATTCCACCGTAATCGAATCAGGGCGTTTTTTCGCGGCATTATCTTTGTCGTCCCATTTTTTGAACACATAGACATTCATTTCATCGGGTTTATTGTCCTCCACCTTGGGAGTAGACGTCACCTCATAATAGGCTTTCCCGCCTGATTCAAACGGCAAAAACACGATATAGGGGTTAAACGTATATTTGCTGCTTTCGTCACAATATACGAGCCAGATACCCAGCGGCAAGTCGGTAAAAGCTGCCTCGCCTTTCTCTGACATCTGTGAAACCGTCTCAACGTTATTTTCAACCGCATACTCTGTAATTGCTTGGGCTACCGTTGCGTCAGGGTTGTTGATGATGCCCGAAATAGAAATTCCCGACGTTTCAAACGCCGCCGTGGGGTAATAGCCAACTGCATTCAAGCTGGCAATTTGGCAAATATACACGGTCGTGCCGTCTATTTTGTTTTTCTCTTTGTCTTCGAGTTTGACGGTAATGGTGCCATGTTTATCATCTGCCACGCACGGCACCGTCAAACTGGCCATCAACACGATCACCAACAGCGTGATAAAGATAGTTTTAAGAGTTGCTTTCATCCGCTTGTTCGCCGCCTTTGTTTGTGGTTGACTTTTTTCTTTTACGGATATCCCGCAGTTTTTTTATCGCAAAGAACAGGATACACAATCCTATCAAAGAGAATGTCAGCAGATATTTCATATCGACATTCAGAAGCTCGTTGGTGACACCGTCATCCTTGGCAGAAAGATCGTTGCCTGTCACTCGCACGCCGCGCACCAAAAGGCGATGTGAGTTGACACCGTAAGGTGTACAGGTGACAAGCGTTACACAATCCTTGCCGCTGATCACGTTAAGTCTGGATACTTCGTCGGGTTCCACAACCGACACGTCGTCGATTTTATATTCCAGAACCTCGTTTAACACATGAATATAGAATCGGTCACCAATTTTCAGGTGATCGATATTGGTGAGCAGTTTTGCCGAAGGCAAACCCGTGTGTCCTGCGAGAACACAGTGGGTACTGTTACCGCCGACGGGCAAGTGCGTTTCGGGAACGTGTCCTATCCCCTTTTGCAGCACTTCCTCATCGATGGTGTGATAGATAATCAGCGACACGCTGATTTTGGGGATCTCGATATAGCCCATCACACCGTTTCCGGCGGTATTCAACACGTTTTCATATGTTAAACCAAGCTCCTCCAGTTTGTCGCTGTCGCTATGGTGTTTGTTAAACGCAACAGCATCTGTCATTGCTTGGCTCAGTTTTTCGGGAGGGGTATCCTCAAACGAATCCACATAATCGCCTATCAGTTTTTGATTCAGGTATTGATTATACAGATTACTGACGGTAGGATAAAGAAAGAGGGAAAGACCGCAGAGAAAGATGATAATGACCATAACGGTTGGTAAATGCTTTTTCATTGGTCTTTCCCTCCTTTATCTTTGTTTCAGGTTTAGAAAAAGAAATAGCTTTGCGGGGTGGCTAAAAGAAAAGTCGCTCCGTCAAAAACGAATATTTCTTTTATGCCACACTACTTCTTTTTCTTGAAGTAAAAAAAGCAATAGCACCTGCCATCAAAACAATACCGAGAACGGTAAAGAGTGTGGTACCCATACCACCGGTTTCGGGAAGTGCAGAGCCGGGGGCGTTGGTGATATCCGCCCAAACGGTCAGGATCAGTTCGCCCATACCATTGGTGTTCACGATGCTACCGGCATCGTTGGTGTCGTGAGAAGAGGTCACGGACAGTGTACCGACAGAGCCGAGTTCGCCGATGGCATCGATGATCTCAACAGAGAACGCCGTTTTGGGCAGAATGTATCCGTCGGGAGCTTTGGTTTCCACCAGCTCATATTTGCCCTCGGAAAGGCCGAAAATGACCACGTCACCGCGATGACCGCCGAAATTGAGATGATCCAGCGTGATGGTCTCATCGCCCGCTTCGTGCACCTTCAGCGTATCCACGGTGACACCGTCAACAGCCTGCTCAGCAACGATATACTTGATAAATACGGCACCGTCGTTGGTGGCATCCGCAGTCGTAAAGTTGACGAGCGTTCTGGTGCCATCTTCAATCTTATAAAGCTGGAATTCGGCACCGATAAAGCGCACGTTCTTGAAAACGCCGCTGGTGTCTTCTGCAAACTTGGAGAAGACAAACTGATTGG
>JAFSGO010000073.1 GCA_017440765.1 Clostridia bacterium | reverse complement strand
GAAGCATGACGAAACGATTAAGAACAGATTTATAGCTTTCTTAAAGGAAAAATATTAATAAAATCTTTTTAACGGTGCCTATTTAAAAAATGGGCGCCGTTATTGTTTTCTTGAAACGCATAAACAATCTTCCTTATTACTATCATCAAAAAGAGAAAATCATCATCATTTAAAAGCGACACTCATATAAAAATTATTCCAATAAAAGAAGACGGTCCGTGCCGAAAGGTGCGGACCGTTTAAGTTTTCTTGAAATGAAGCATTAACCTTCCGTATACATTAAGTGCGTCCAAGAGAAGAAAAAAACTCTCACCGTTAATCTTTTCTTGAAATGCAGAAAAAACATTCCTCAAACTCAATATAAGATTTTCGCTTAAAAACATTCCACTCTGTTTGTGAACGAAAATCTTTGTTGCGGCACAAAGTCAGGGAAAGCAGCTTTGTGTACCAAAATGTTTTTTCGCAGCAGGTGCAAGCTGGGCTGACGTAGCGAAAACATTTTCGTCAGCAAAACAGGCACAGGTAAACCGTCATAGCGCGATGTGCCTAACTACATATCTTTTTTTGATAACTAAAAATGATGAAGGATAAATTCAATTTATAAAGATATGAATAAAGGAATTTATGGACAAGAGCAATCTTGGATTCCGTGTTTTGTATTAAAACGCTTAAATATTGTCCATAATTGTTTCAGAAAGGAAGGTAGCATACTTTGAAATTTAAAGTTCGAATTTTTATGGGTGATAAAGAAATTACTCACGAGGAACTGAAGAATTATGTCATCAAAGGTAACAATACGATTGATCGTATTGTTAATAGCATTGTTGACAGAGCCATCGTTACGGAAGACGGCGAGGTAGTTTTGCCTGAGCCTTCCCGTGACAAGAATCCCGCCTAAGATATAGGCTAAAATAATCGGAATCCACCGATGCAGTTTTGCATCGGGATACATAAAAGAATTTCGACAAAATATGGTATTTTGTCAATACACCTTGTTTTTGGTGTGAAAGTATGCTACAATAATAAAAAAGATGAAAAGGGGTGTGCTAATGGGTTGGCTCGAAAAGAACTTGAATTCAGATAAGTGGACAGAGATTTTATTTGATACCGATAAAATTGATACCGACAGCGACGGAAACTTTTTGATTAACGTTGCTTACCGCCGTGTTTCTACCGATAAGCAGGCAGAAGAAGGCTTCGGTTTGGATGTTCAGCGTAATGACATCATACGATATTGCCAGTACAACAACGTTAATAACTGTGTCCTTTTTACCGATGATGGTGTTACCGGTACTACAATGGACCGTCCGGGTTTAAATCATTTTGTTGAGCTTGTGGACCGATTTAACCGTGGTGCTTCAAAAATTAAAATCAACTGTTTTATCGTACCGAGGATTGACCGACTTTCCCGTTCGTTGCTTGGTACACTCCAGTTCATTCAGGATTATATCGTTGACCGCAAGGATAGCAAAAACAGCCTTGTTAACACAAATACATACGACATTAACTTCGTTAGTATTGCCGAGCCTTTTGTCAGCGTGGACAGAAACAATCCCACATCTAAACTGATGTTGGTGTTGTTTGCCGGTCTTGCCGAGTACGACCGTGACCAAATTGTTTATAAAATGAAACGCGGTCGTGAGGAGCGCATAAAGTCGGGTAAGCCGATGGGTGGCGGTAATCAGCCCTATGGCTACAGATATAATCGCGAAACCGGAAACTATGATGTTGTTCCCGAAGAAAAAGAAAAGGTGCAGGAAATCTTTCGTTTGTATGTTGAGGAAAAGATGCCGCCTGCAAAAATTTCTGATTTGTTGGGATTTAAGGGTGAGCGTATTGTTGTGCAGATTTTAAAACGTCGCACTTCACTCGGATATTTGGTCTACAAGGGTAAGGAGTACGCAGGCAATCACGAGCCGCTTATTGACGAAAAAATATTTTATGAGGCGCAAGAAGAGATGGAACGCCGCAGCATAACCTACGCCCGTTCACAATATCTTTTAAGCGGACTTTTGGTTTGCGGGGATTGCGGTGCCAAAATGCGTTATCAAAAATGGGGCAAGAGTGTAAAGATTGTCTGCTATTCTCAGCAAACCACAAAACAGTATCTTATAAAAGATCCCGATTGTAAGAATCTAAAATACTTTGCTGAGGACGTTGAAGAGGCGGTTGTGCAAGAATTGTTCCAAATGTCTTACCTTAATAATAAAAATACAAAGAAGACGGTTTCACAGTTTGAGGTGTTGGATAACCTTAAATTGAAGATTCGCCGCAAGCAAGAAGAGATTAAACGCCTTTATAATATTTATGCAGAAAAGGGCACCGAACAGCTTTTAGAGGTTATCAGTGAACGTGAGCAAGAAATCGACCGACTGCAAGAGGCGGTTGAAAATGAGAGTAAAAAATCTACTATTGCTATTAAAGTTGAACGTTCACGGGAACTTTTACGTGACCTTCAAAAGTCTTGGGGTGTAATGACTATTGAGGAAAAGAAGCATGTGTGCGATCAGCTTATAGACAAGGTTATCATCAGCGGTGCTAACGGAGAGCCGAGTATTATGGTTAAATTTAAACTGCAAGAGTATCTTTTAGAAGACAATAAATAAAGAAATAATTAGTATGAGGACACAGTTATTTTAGACTTGTGTCCTCAAATTTTTTCAAAACACTTGATTTTCCAAAAATTATGATATATAATATAATCAAATCACGATTTAGTAAATCACGATTTGAATTAACGGAGGTTTTGATATGTTTATTGGAAGAGAGACAGAATTAAAGTTTCTTCAGGATAAATTTGATAATGAGAATGGTCAGCTTGTTGTTCTTTATGGCAGACGTCGTGTGGGCAAGACCGAAACATTAAGAGAGTTTTGCAAAGGAAAACAGCATGTGTTTTATTCCTGCACGCAAAGTACCGATAAAGTTCAGCTTTCTAAATTTTCAAAACATATTCTAAAAGAGGATATCCCTGCAAAGCAGTATATCTCTGAGTTTGCAGATTGGGAGAGTGCTTTTCGTTCTGTTTTGGATTTTCCTTTTGGAGATCAAAAGAAACTGCTCATCATAGATGAGTTCCCATATATGTGTAAAGGAAATAAAAGCATCCCCTCTGTGTTGCAAAATCTTTGGGATGCCGAGCTTAAAGATAAAAATGTAATGATCGTATTGTGCGGCAGTGCAATGAGCTTTATAGAAAAGGAATTACTTGCTGAAAAGAATCCGCTTTACGGAAGAGCCACCGGCATTTATAAAATGACCGAGATGGGATTTTATGATGCGGTTAAATTCTTCCCTAATTATTCGGACAAGGATAAGGTATTGGCATATTCAATACTTGGCGGTATTCCGCATTATCTTCGCCAGTTTAGTTCAAAGCTTTCATTAGCGGAGAATATTAAAAGAAATATCCTAACTAAAGGTTCAGTTTTATATAGCGAGGTTGACTTTTTGCTTCATCAAGAGCTTCGTGAAACCCCGATATATAACTCGATTATTGAGGCGGTAGCGCTTGGCAATACAAAGCTTAATGACATTAGCCAAAAATCTCTCGTAGAGGACACCTCAAAAACAAGTGTTTATCTTAAAAATCTTATCGAGCTTGGAATTGTAGAGCGTGAATTTTCTGTTGATTCTAAAAGCAAGGAAAAAGCCAACTCTAACAGAGGCACTTATCGTCTGACCGATAATTTCTTTAGATTTTGGTACGCATTTGGTTTTACAAATTTTTCTCAGCTTGAAGACGGCGATGTAGACGGTGTTTACGATTATGTTATTGCACCGGCATTGCACGAGTTTGCATCATTTACCTTTGAGGATGTGTGCAAAGAGTTTGTAAGAGAGATGCAGAAGAAAAATGAACTGCCTTTCCGTTATTCAAAGATGGGAAGATGGACAGGAAAAACTACGGTGCGTGATAAGGATGCACCAAAAGGCGTTAGAGTTGCTGAAACTGAAATTGATATCCTCTGCATCGGAAAGGGTGGCAAGGAATATTTGGTTGGTGAATGTAAGTTCAAAAATACACCATTCGATTATTCTGAGTATCTTGATACAGCCATCAAACTGACACCGCTTAAAGATGCTGCAAAGTTTTATTACGCTCTTTTCTCTGAGTCAGGGTTTGATAGCAAGGTCGTATTAGAGGCAGATAATAATGACAATATTACGCTCTATAATCTTAATCAAATTGTAAATTACAAATGACGAGTAATTTACAGTTATTGTCAGTTGACCGAAGACTCCAAAAAAAGTATAATATTTAGTAGATAATTTATAAGACATTAAGAGGATGGATAAAGGTTCATCCTCTATGTATATTACTTTTTCGCCATTCTATAACCATTCCGATGATTATCGGCGAAATCCGCCGTTACCTGCGCGACAACAACGCCATCCGCATCAGTCGCAGTGTGCGCGATACCGCTTACAAGGCCATGCAGATCAAAGAGCAACTCACCAACCTTCACATGCGCGAACCAACCGTGGAAGAGATCGCCGCACAAATGGAGGTTCCGCAAGAAGAAATCGTATTGGCATTGGAATCCATCGTGGACCCTGTTTCGTTATACGAGCCGGTCTATTCCGACGGCGGCGACACCATCTACGTGATGGATCAGATCGGCGACAGCAACGACGACCGCAATTGGCTGGAAGAACTCGCCTTGAAAGAGGCGATGCGTTCGCTCGGTGACCGAGAAAAAAAGATCCTGCACCTACGGTTTTTTAAAGGTCTGACACAAATGGAAGTTTCCGCCGAGATCGGCATTTCGCAAGCGCAGGTATCTCGCTTGGAAAAAGGCGCATTGGAACGCATCAAAAAGCAACTTTAAGATTCCGCTTTTTCAATATCTTTTCGCAGTCGTTTGATGATCTTCTTTTCCAATCGTGAAATATACGATTGCGAAATGCCGAGCATATCCGCCACCTCTTTTTGCGTATGTTCGCGTTTGCCCCGAATGCCGAAACGCAATTCCATAATCGTTTGCTCGCGCGGAGACAAACGCGCCACACAGTCAAGCAAGAGATCTCGCTCGGCTTCCTGTTCGACCCCGCGGTTCACTTCGTCGGGATCGCTCCCTAAAATATCCGACAGCAGCAATTCGTTGCCGTCCCAATCCACGTTCAGCGGTTCGTCAATGGACATTTCATTGCGCAGTTGACTGTTTTTGCGAAGATACATCAAGATCTCATTTTCGATACACCGCGACGAATAGGTCGCCAGCTTAATATTTTTATCGGCGCGAAACGTCCCTACCGCTTTGATGAGCCCAATCGTGCCGATGGAAATGAGGTCCTCAAGACCGACGCCGGAGTTTTCAAACTTTCGCGCAATATATACCACCAACCGCAGATTGTGCGTGATGAGTTTTTCGCGCGCGGCACTATCCCCTGCCGCCGCCTGCATCACCGCTTCGCTTTCTTCCTCGTGGGTAAGCGGGGACGGCAACACGTCGGGGCCGTTGATATAATAAAGTTTTTCGCGAAATCCTTTAAACAAAAAAAGGAGAATGCGCCTATACCACCGCGTCATCATCTGTCCCAACCTCCACAACAATCCTCATTGATAAGTGCTTCGTATTCGTCGCGTCCCAAACGTTCACACAGTGCCACGTAAACACCGCTGACATCGCATGCCTCTTCCCCCCATCGTTTCACCTGCACCGAACGGGGACGAAAGGCGGGTAAAAACCCCTCACCCGAAACCGTGTGATACGGTACAAAGCGCACACGCGGATGAGGCTCGTTCTCCGCCAAGGCCGCCCGCATATCGTGTGACAAGCAGGTCCATACGCGTTCCCGCTCCATCACGATAACGGGGGCACCCGAAAACGGCTCGCGCAGCCGCATACCACTGTCAAACAACGCCCGCGCTTCACAGGTCGCCGCATCATCGACTACCGTCAGACGGTACTCACCGTGTTTGGGAACGCGCCGTCCGGTAATCGTTTCGAACACGCGCACCGCCACGTAACTGATCACCGTAAACCCCGCCAACGCGAGCGGTGAAAGTGCGGCATAAACTTGACCGTTGTTCGTTTGTACGTATTCACCGTTAAGATAACGATGCAACAGGGTGACCACACCGAAAAACATCGTGGATATCCCGAAAAATACGGCTGTACGCTTGAAAAGAATACGTATTCGGCAACGCGGGAACGCCGTCGCTGTCATGAGCACGGCAAACAACACATCGAGTGAAAATCGAATAACCACCGAAAAACGAGGCAACAATAATACAAGCGCATATAGGCCGCCGATCAGCGAAGAGAGTGTGACGCGAACACGATTAAGAGGAATATGTAAAAACAGGGCGGTGGCACTGAGAAGCAAAAAATCGATTACCCAATTCAGTGCCACCAATACGTCCGCATACACGATCGGCATTCCTCTCACCTCGTCACCCATTATACGATCTCCTTTTGAAAAAGGTTGTCGAAACGGCGGCGATTGTAAATTTTCTTTTAAAAGCGTTGCAAAATCGGATAAATTACGCTAAACTACTCAGTAGAAGGAAGGTGTCTGTATATGAAAAAAGGATTGATGGTTCTTGTGGGCGTGATCGCCCTTGTTGTGCTGGTGCTCATTTGGGGCGTTTCCTCTTACAACGGTCTTGTAAACGTTGAGATGACGGTGGACGAGAAGTTTGCCACCATTGACACGCAACTGACCCGTCGCGCCGATCTGATCCCCAATTTGGTCAACACGGTAAAAGGCTATGCCTCGCACGAAGAAGAGGTGTTTACCGCCATCGCGGATGCGCGTGCAAAATTGAGCGGCAGTTCCGACATGAACGACCGCATTGAAGCGGGCAACGAGCTCGACTCGGCTATCAGCCGCTTGTTGGTCGTGGTGGAGCAATATCCCGATCTGAAAGCCAACAGCAATTTCATCGGTTTGATGGATCAGTTGGAAGGCACGGAAAACCGCCTTGCCACCGCGCGTATGGATTACAACGCGGCGGTGAAAGAGTATAATACCAAGATCCGCCGCTTCCCCGGCAGTATCATCGCTTCGATGTTCGGTTTCGAAAAACGGGTGATGTACGAAGCACCCGCCAGCGATCAAGACAATCCGGTTGTGGATTTTGAGTAAGCCGTATGAAACGTAAAGTAATCGGCATTGCCGCACTGTTGTGCGTGTTGCTCACCATTACGGTCGCTGCTGCACTCCCCTCCCCGACCGACCGCTTTTTCGTCAACGATTTTGCGGGTGTCATTTCCGCAGAGGACGAAAACGCCATCTACGAGGCGGGCGTGCAATTGTTTGAAAAAACGGGCGCACAGGTGGTGGCCGTCACGATCGACGATCTCGGCGGTTCCGACGTGGATGAATACGGGTTGTTGCTCGGGCGTGAATG
>JAFSGO010000072.1 GCA_017440765.1 Clostridia bacterium | reverse complement strand
GTTCCGCAACAACCGGGAGAATCCCGTTTGGATCTGTTGAAGCGCAACGCCGAGGTGTTTGAGTCCATTATCGGACCGGCGGTATGCTCCGGCTTCAACGGCATTTTTTTGGTGGCTACCAATCCGGTTGACATCATGACGCAGATCACCTGCTCCCTATCCGGCTTCAATCCGCGTCGCGTCATCGGCAGCGGAACGGCTTTGGATACCGCTCGCTTGCGGTATTCGCTTGGTGAATTGTTGGTGGTGGACCCTCGCAACGTTCACGCGTATGTGATCGGCGAGCACGGTGACAGCGAATTCGTCCCGTGGTCAAGAGCGACCATCGCTACCCGCCCGCTCGCGGATATTTGTTCCGATCCGCCGCGCGGGTACGGGAATTGGGATGACCTGCATCGCATTGAACACGAGGTGCGGGATGCCGCACAAAAGATCATCCGTGCCAAAAATGCCACGTATTACGGTATCGGCATGTCGCTGACGCGCATCACCAAAGCTATTTTGGGAGATGAAAACAGTGTGATAACCGTATCTGCTAAGCTACTCGGTGAATACGGCGAGCACGACGTGTTTGTGGGCGTTCCCTGCGTGATCTGCCGAAACGGCGTGCGCCGTATCCACGAGATCGCGTTAAATGAAGAGGAACTAAAGCTTTTTCACGCCTCGTGCGAAACCCTGCGTCGCTCGTATGCCGAACTACAGTAAAAAAATCCTCTCTCAGCATCCTGAGAGAGGATTTTTTATATCACCGAAAATCCGGCATCTGCCAGCGCCTGCGTCATTGCGGGAACGGTGGTCTTTTCCGGGAGAAACGTGACGTCGGCCACGGCACTATGCCGATCAACCGAAACCGACCGAACACCGTGAATGCTTTTGAGCGCCTGCACTGCCGCTTTTTGCGTGGCGCTGTCGTGTACTCCGGACAGCTGCATTGTAATGGACTCTGCTTTCATATTCTATCTCCTAATATTCGGAATAACCGTACCCCGCAGCAGTTTCGTCATACTGCACGAAACGAGTACCGGAACCCGTAATAATCAGGCACACCATCGTCACGCCAAGGGCTATACAGATCAACCGCGCCGTCCACTTTTGTGCGGGTACGGCATCGCGCAAGCCCGCTGAGAGCACCGCACACCGCACAAAGGAAGCAATCACCGCGCCGTCAAGAAGCACCAACTGTGCATTCGCCGCCGCGTAGCCCGTCGCGTCAAACGCGCCCGACAACCCGCCAAACAGCAAAAACATCACCAAAAACGCAATCAGTAATGCGCCGCCGAGCAACGATAAAAACAACGCGTCCGATGGCAGGTGCCGTCGCAACGATACCCCAAAGCCGAGCAGGACCGCACCGGCAATAAAGAGGAAACGCTGTGCCTGAAAATAGGATACATCGATCTGATCCGTTTTATGCATACCGCCATGATATACCAACACAAAAACCACAAAACCGATCGTCATCGCGGCATAGATCAGCGCTTTTGCAAATCGTTTACTCATACGCGGTGCCATTTCATGCCTTGCGGCGTATCCTCCACCACAACGCCCATCGCTTTCAGCTCGTCGCGGATACGGTCGGATTCCGCCCAATTCTTTTCGGCACGGGCGGCGCGGCGCTTCTCCACCAGCGCTTCAATTTCGGTATCGTCGCCGTCAGATTTGCGGTTGTAGAGAAGACCCAACACATCGGTAAGTTCATTAAACAATGAAAGTGCTGCCTTGCAACTGCCTTCGGTCGGCTGACCGTCGGCAATCATGAGGTTACAATCTCTAACCAATTCAAATACGGCGGAAATGCCGTCGGCGGTGTTGAGATCATCATCCATCGCTTTGATAAACTGCTCGCGACGCTTGTCACAAAAAGCCAGCACCGCCGCATCCGCTTCACCGGCGGGCGCATTTTTAAGCGCAAATTCCAACGCGTTTAAGCAGTTATACAAGCGGTCGAGTGCTGCCTTTGCCTGTTCAATGCTTTCGTTGTTATAGTTGATGGGGCTGCGGTACGAAGACGAAATGAGGAAGAAACGAATCGGCTCATACCCGAATTTCTCCGCCACGTCGCGCACCGTAAAGAAATTGCCGAGCGACTTGGACATTTTCTTGTTGTCCACGTTGATATACCCATTATGCATCCAATAACGCGCAAACGGCGCACCGTTACAGCACTCGCTCTGTGCGACTTCGTTTTCGTGATGCGGGAAGATGAGGTCCTGACCGCCGCAGTGAATGTCGATGGATTCGCCGAGATAGCGGCGTGCCATCGCCGAGCACTCAATGTGCCAGCCGGGGCGACCCTCGCTCCACGGCGACTCCCAATACGGCTCGCCGGGCTTTGCCGCTTTCCAAAGTGCGAAATCAAGCGCATCTTCTTTTTCTTCACCGATCCCGATACGTGCACCCGATTCGAGATCGTCAATCGGCTGATGCGACAGCTTGCCGTAACCCTCATCCTTGCGGGTGCGGAAATACACGTCGCCGTTTGCCGCTTTGTACGCGTAACCCTTTTCTTCCAGCGTGCGGATGATGTCAATGATCTCGTTCATATTCTCGGTCGCGCGCGGGTGAACCGTCGCCTCGCGCACGCCAAGCCCCTTGGCATCTTTCCAGAACTCCTCGATATACCGCTCGGCAATCACGTCGTAAGCGACGTCCTCTTCGTTCGCGCGGCGAATGATCTTATCGTCAATGTCGGTGAAGTTTTGCACGAATTTGACGGTATAGCCCCGCCATTCCAGATATCGACGCAACACGTCAAACACACAAAGCGGGCGCGCGTTGCCGATGTGGATGTAGTTATACACGGTCGGGCCGCAGGCATAAATGCGTACCACACCCGGTTCGATAGTGACGAGTTCTTCCTTTTCTCTCGCCATGGTATTGTAAACTTTCATATTAGTTCCCTCCGTTTTGTATTAACTCGTCAATGCGCTGTTCTAAGCGCTGAATTTCCTGCGCCACCGGATCGGGAACGTGCACCTGATCCAGCTCCACAACCTTTTCGCCGTGACGCCGTACCACCCGCGCCGGTACACCGACCGCCGTGGAATCCGACGGAATATCCTGCAGTACCACCGCACCCGCGGCGATCCGCACGTGGTCGCCGATCTCAATGGGGCCGAGCACCTTGGCACCCGCACCTACCATCACGTGGTTGCCAAGTGTGGGATGGCGCTTACCCTTATCTTTACCGGTACCGCCCAAAGTCACGCCCTGGTACAAGGTGCAATCGTCACCGACGATGGCGGTTTCACCGATCACCACGCCGGTGCCGTGGTCGATAAACAATCGCCGACCTAACGTTGCGGCGGGATGGATCTCAATGCCGGTACGGCGCAGAGCGTGCTGCGAAATAAAACGCGCCCAGAATTTAAAACCGTGACGGTAACACCAATTCGCACGGCGATGAGCGCGCACCGCCTTTAATCCGTTATATAACAATAGAATTTCCAAAGTGGATCGCGCGGCGGGATCTTTTTCCCGTACGACCGCGATATCCTCTTTCAGTCGCTCAAACATAACATTTCCTCCCACAAACAAAAAACCTTCGTCGCGACAATTCGCGACGAAGGTGCAAGGCACGGTTCCACTTCGTGTTTCACTCAAAAGCCGATAACGGTGGCTTGCCGGACAAAGATACCGAGGCGTGTGCCTGTTCCCCTTGCCTGCTCACGGGTGCATGTTCGCCGCCGCCCTGTTAAGGATGCTTTCAGCCGATGACATCCTCTCTCTGGTACAGTGCTCGTCGGGTACTTTTCCCGCTCAACGCAATTCGATAGTATTAGTATAGCAGAAATTTTCAAAATGTCTACTTTTATTTTTCACCTTGAAAGAAATGACGGTTCGCCCACACGTATTCTACACCGGACGCCGCTGTAAGCACCACCGAGATCCAAATAAGCACCTCGCCGACGATCAACGGGATGGAGAACACTGCTTCCGGCAAGGCAAACGCCGACAGAATACTGCTCTGCCAGGTGGAAAACTCCAGCGCCGTCAGCGTATAAATAATGGCAATAAACTGTGCCACTGTTTTGAATTTTCCCCAAAAACTCGCGGCGATCACCGTGCCGTCTTTGGCGGCAAGCAGGCGAACCGAGGTCACCATAAATTCACGCGTCAGCACGATCATCAGCGCCCACACGTTCATTTGCCCCGTCACCATGAACAGCAAAAACGCGGCGGTGGTCAGCATTTTATCCGCAAGCGGATCCAAAAACTTACCGAGATTGGTGATCAGTCCGCGGGCACGCGCAATTTTGCCGTCAAACATGTCAGTTAATGCCGCCGCAATAAACACCACCAGCGCTACCGCATAGTGAAAAGGAAACTCCCACACGGCAAACAGCAAAAACAGCGGCGCTAAAATAATACGCACGACGGTTAATTTATTCGGTAAATTCATATCCGTTCCCCCACGAGATCCCAATCCATATATTCGGTGATCTTCACCTGTACGACATCACCGGGCGACACCCGATCGCGTGTCGTAAAAAACACTTTTCCGTCAATATCCGGCGCATCTCCATAGGTGCGACCGAACCAACATTCCGCGTACCGATCAAACGATTCAACCAGTACGTCCACCACTTTGCCGACCTGCGCCGCCTGATACTCCTCGGAAATGCGCGTTTGCAGTTCCATCACGATATCGCGCCGCTCAGCGCGCACTTGCTCGGGTAACTGCTTCATCGTCGCGGCTACCGTTCCCTCTTCTGCCGAGTAGGCGAAGCAGCCCAGTCGTTCAAAGCGAACGTCCTTAATAAATTCACAAAGCTGTTCAAAATCCTCTTCGGTTTCATTTGGGAAACCGGTCATCACCGTAGTGCGTAGTACCACATTCGGTACCCGTTCGCGAATGTGCGCCACGAGCGCCGTCAAACTTTCGCGGTCGCCCGGTCGGTTCATCGTTTTGAGCACACGACCGCTTGCGTGCTGGATCGGAATATCGAGATACTTGGCGATCTTCTCCTGCCCGGCGATCACGTCCAACAATTCCTCAGTGATATGCTCGGGATAACAATATAATAAACGGATCCAATGCAACCCTTCGATTTCACACAACCGTGTAAGCAACTGCGGAAGTTTGGATACACCGTCGTCTTCCGCACCGTACAGCGTGGTGTCCTGCGCCACAAGCACCAACTCTTTAACGCCGTTTTCGACAAGCGTGCGTGCTTCCGCAACGACCGTATCCATATCACGGCTGCGCAGGCGGCCGCGGATGTGCGGAATGGCACAATAAGTACAGCAGTTGTTACAACCGTCACCCACACGCAGATACGCAAAGAAATCCGGTGTGGTCTGCAAGCGGTCACCGTCCAGCGGCCAACAAGACAGATCCGGAAAACGCGCCGTGGTCTTATCCGCCAGCACCTCACGCACGACCTCGACGATATCGCCGTTCGCGCCAAGGCCCAGAACCGCGTCACACTCCGGCAACTCACGGCACAGTTCTTCCTTATACCGTTGTGCCAAACAGCCCGTGACGATCACTTTTTTGATCTGCCCCTCTTTTTTCAGCTGAGCAAACTCCAAAATATTCTCAATGGCCTCTCGCTTGGCATCTTCAATAAACCCGCAGGTATTGACGATCACCACGTCGGCAAGACCGCTTTCCGTTGTCAGTTCAAAGCCGGCATCCCGCAGCTTTGCAAGCATCAACTCGGCATCCATCTGATTTTTCGGGCAGCCAAGCGATACCATTCCGATTTTAGTCATTATCTGTATCCTCCATCCACCGGCGCATGGCGCGACGGATATCCTCACCGGCAAACCCATAGCGCGCCATCGCGGCGGCAATGCGGTCTGCTTCGTGTTGTTCTCTCGGAATAGTATAGTGCTTTTTGAGCAAAAATTCAAGTGCCAACTCCTCATCCGCCGTTTCCAGCACCGCCACCGCCTCCTCTGCAAGTGTGCGGGCGATGCCTTTTTCGATGAGTTTTTGCACGATGCGCCGCCGCGGATACAGTTTTTCACGGCTGTACCGTTCCGCCAATCGTTCGGCGTACGCGGCATCGTTCACGTACCCGAGGTCTTCCATGCGCGCCGCCGTTTGCTGCGCCAACTCCTTGTTTTCCGGCACGTAACGACCTTTCTCACGGCACAGCTTTTGCTCCAGTTCACGGCGGGACAGATCGCGTTTAGACAGCAAATACACCGCCCTGCTTTGCGCACGGCGGTGATCGGATTCCTGAAGCAACTCTTCAAGTTGGCTATCTGACAGGGAGGAATCTACCGAATAAACAGATTCCTCCCACGTTTTTTTATCAATTAAAATTTCCTCGCCCGTGTCCATTAACAGCTTTACACGGCTTTGGCGGGCAGGACGGACACCGACGACGATCATTCGTCGTCCACCGAAATATCAATGGCGGAACGTGCGGTGCTCGCCGTGTATTGTGCCGCTGCACCGATCGGAATCTCCACGGCGGGAGCGGCAGAGGTCGGTTCGGACACCTCATCGGCATCACCGCTGTTGATCGCGTCCATGACCTTTCGCTCGATCTCGGCACTCAGTTCCGGGTTTGCGAGAAGCAGATCTTTGATGTTATCGCGGCCTTGACCCAAGCGCTCCTCATTATAAGAGAACCACGAACCGGATTTTTGGATGATCTCCAGTTTGATCGCCAGATCCAAAAGTTCGCCCATACGGGAAATGCCTTTGCCGTACAGCACGTCAAACTCCGCCTCTTTGAACGGCGGGGCGACTTTGTTTTTCACCACGCGCACACGGGTGTGCGAGCCGATCGGCTCACCGCCCGATTTAAGCGTTTCGGTTCGGCGCACGTCAAGGCGCACCGACGCGTAATATTTCAGCGCGTTACCGCCGGCAGTAACCTCGGGGTTACCGTACATCACGCCGACTTTCATACGCAACTGATTGATAAAGATGGCAACGCAGCCCGCCTTGCCGACCGCCGCCGCGAGCTTGCGCATCGCCTGCGACATGAGCCGCGCCTGCAGACCGACGTGGGCGTCACCCATTTCGCCCTCAATTTCCTGACGCGGTACCAGCGCTGCTACCGAGTCGATGACCACCATGTCGATAGCACCCGAACGGATAAGCGCCTCCGCGATTTCCAACGCTTGCTCACCGGTATCCGGTTGAGAGACCAGCAAGGAATCCACGTCCACACCGAGCGCTTTGGCATAAACAGGATCCAGTGCATGCTCGACGTCGATATACGCTGCTTCGCCACCCTGCTTTTGCGCCTGCGCCACCGCGTGCAACGCGAGCGTCGTTTTACCGGATGCTTCCGGCCCATAGATCTCCACAATGCGGCCGCGCGGCAAACCGCCCACACCGAGTGCCAGATCCAGCGTCAGCGAGCCGGTCGGGATGACCTCCACGTTCATATTGGCATTTTCGCCGAGCCGCATGACAGCGCCCTTGCCGTATGCCTTTTCGATCTGTGACAATGCCGCTTCCAACGCTTTCTGTTTGTTGACTGCCGGTGCGGCAGACGCCGCCTTTTTCTTGATGTCAGCCATGTTCGTTTCCTCACTTCTCCCCGCGCGGTACGCGGTCATTGTCCTCATTATACCGCATTTATTTTTAAAAATCAAGAGAAAAAACGAACAAATGTTTTTGTTTTTGTAAATTTTGTTTTTTATCCGATGAGTTGTTCGCGTAATTGACGTAAGATGGCGCGTTCGCGCCGCGATACCTGTACCTGCGTCATACCGAGTTTTTCCGCCGTCACCTGCTGCGTTTGCCGTTTGAAATACCGATATTCGATGAGCGAACGGTCGGGCGGCGGCAGTTCCGAGAGCAGTTGCCGCAGTGCCAAACGGTCGGTAATATGCTCCTCCGGCGAATCGACCGGAATATCCACCTCGTCGCCGTCACTTTCCTCGCCGCTTCGCGTCAAGGATAAGGCGGGCAGCAAAACACCCAGCGCCTCCGCCACCTGCTCGCGTTCGATGCCGAGCGTGTTCGCCAGTTCGGTCACGCTCGGCTCTCTGCCTTCGCGCAGGCAAAATGCATCTCGCTCACGCGAAACGCGCATCGCGAGTTCCTTGAGCGTGCGGCTGACTTTGACCGTGCCGCCGTCGCGAAATAAGCGGCGGATCTCGCCTAAGATCACCGGAACGGCGTAGGTGGAAAATTTAAGTCCTCGGCTTTCGTCAAACCCGTCCACCGCTTTGACAAGCCCCATACTCCCCGCTTGGTACAAGTCGTCGTATTCGATGCCGCGCCCCATAAAACGGCGGGCACAAGTATGTACTAATCCTATATTACTGCAGATCTTTTCCTCGCGCTCGCTCACGCTAAAGTCGCCTGCCGTTCTTTAACCGCAATGTATTTTTCCATCGTCACCACCGTTCCGCGCCCCGCCTTGGAGGATACCCGTAATCGATCGGTAAAGCTTTCCATTACCGAAAAGCCGAGTCCCGAACGGTCGTCACCGCCGGTGGTAAAGAGCGGCTCCATTGCTTGCTCGACGTCCGCAATGCCGCAGCCGCGGTCACGGATCTTGATCACGACCCGCCCGTCGGCAAACAACCGCATCTGAATGGTGATGGTACCGATGGTATCCCGATACGCGTGGACGATGCAGTTGGTCACCGCCTCCGATACCGCCGTTCGCAGATCTGCCAGCTCATCCACCGCGGGATCCAACTGCGACAAAAAGGATGCCACTGCCGAACGCGCGAATCCTTCGTTTGCGGAGCGGCTGGGAAAGGTTAGTTTCATTTCGTTCATTGCTTTTTTCATTTCTTATACGCCTCTTTCTTCGTATCTTTATGTGTCTTTTCCTCCCAAACGGGTAACCGTTCCAGACCTGCCAGCCGCATCACACGCAGCAGCCGCTCGGACACTCCCACAACCAACAATCGCCCGCCGCGCGATTGCATCAGCCGATACCGTCCCATGACAAGTCCGATCCCTGAGCTGTCCATAAACCCGACACCCGAAAAGTCCAGCCGCAATACGTTAGCCGAGGAACTCCCCACCGCCGCGTCGATCTGCTCGCGCATCACGCGTGCCGTGTGATGATCGAGTTCCCCCGACAGCCACGCCGTGATCTCGTTTGTCACCTGCTCTATTCGTACCACCATTTTACTCGTCCTCCTTATTACGTTTTAAGTATAGGGGCTTGTCCGCGAATTTTTGCGGGAATCCCGCCGTCCAAAACACATATATTTTGTCGGCTTTAGCGACTTTTTCTCTCAAAATATGGGAGATTTCAAAAAGTTGAACACAATATCTTGTGTTTTTGGTGTTGACAAGCCGCACTATATATAGTATGATGTGAAGGCACGCGAAAAACAAGGGAGGGCAGACGAATGGTAATTGCAGGACTTCAAAAAATGACCCTTTTGGATTATCCCGGGAAGGTCGCTTGCACGGTCTTTTTGCAGGGCTGTAACTTCCGTTGTCCGTTCTGCCACAATCGCGACCTCTTGGATGCCGCACCCGAAACGATCGGCGTTGAGGAGCTGCTAGGATTTTTGAAAAAACGGCAAGGACTCCTGGATGCGGTTTGCATCAGCGGCGGCGAGCCAACGTTGCAACCGGATTTAGAAGCACTCATCCGTGAGATCAAAGCCCTCGGCTACGCGGTCAAACTTGACACCAACGGCAGCCGTCCCGCGGTGCTGAAACACTTGGTAAACAACGGTTTGCTTGATTACGTGGCAATGGACGTAAAAAACAGTCCCGCAGAGTACGGCACCACCGTGGGACTTCCTTCCGTAAATCTTGAGGCCGTGGAAGAAAGTCTTTCGTTTTTACTCGGCGGTGCGGTGGATTACGAATTGCGTACGACGGTAGCCGACGAGCTGCACAACGAGCAATCGTTTACCGAGTTAGGACAATGGTTACAGGGGCTCTCCCAAAACAAAGCCAAACGTTTCTTTTTGCAGGCATACGTTGACCGCGACAGCGTCTTATGCGAGGGCTTGCACGCACCGTCAGACGAAAAGCTTGCCGCTTTGCGGGAAATTCTCGCCCCCTACGTGTTGGAAATTTCCATTCGCGGACGGTCATAACCACAATATCTTGTGTTTTTTGAAAAATATTACAACAATATATTGACATTTATCAAGAACTGTGATATAGTGTAAGCACTCGCCCTCTACGGGCCGGTTTATAAAGGTTTATATTTTAAAAAGATGACATAAAGAGGAGGATTTGAGTATGTACCAGGTAGTAAAACGCGACGGCGGTACCGTGGAATTTGATATTTCCAAGATCAGCGCCGCCATGACCAAAGCGTTCGACGCATTGGAGAAAAACTATCACCCCACCGTTATCAACATGCTGGCACTGCAGGTAACCTCGACTTTTGAGCCCAAGATCAAAGACGGTGTCATTTCGGTTGAGGAAATTCAGGACTGTGTGGAGCAGGTGCTGTCCGAGGCGGGTTATTCGGACGTAGCAAAGGCCTACATCCTGTACCGTAAACAGCGCGAGAAGATCCGTAACGTCAACTCGGCATTGCTCAACTATAAAGATTTAGTGGATAACTATCTGCAGATCAACGACTGGCGTGTCAAGGAAAACTCCACCGTTACCTATTCGGTCGGCGGTTTGATCCTGTCCAACTCCGGCGCCATCACCGCCAACTACTGGCTGTCCGAGATCTACGACGATGAGATCGCGGAAGCACACCGCAGCGCGGCTCTGCACCTGCACGATCTCTCCATGCTCACCGGTTACTGCGCCGGCTGGAGTATTTCCGATACTCTGGGGCATCCGGGCGGAGTGCATATTTTCTCCGTAAATTCAATAGGCGAAGAAGCGGTAAATTC